>CAZSUX010000040.1:0-13889 GCA_964610135.1 uncultured bacterium
AAGTCGGGCGTTGGTCGCGGGCCGAAGGTCAGGAGGCGGGGTTTGCCGAGTTCCGGCGCGAACTCAACCGCCGTCGGCGAGCTGCGCGCGGGACGTGAACGGCTAACGGCCCTTCTGCATTTCAGATTGCAGACGACGGCGGATGCTGTCGCATCTGAGAGGTCCATTCGCCTCGCTACGCTCGCTCAGGACGACGCTTCGCGTCGATTGCAGATTGGCGGGCAGGTCGCGAGCGGGTGATGACAGCCGACGGCTAGCGGCTGCGGTTTGGCGGCGGACTAGGTCAGCTCAAGGCTGATGCGCAGGGCACGGTTGACTGCCGCAAGCTGCTCCGGCACAAGTTCGCCCAGCTTCTTGATGAGCCGGGCCTTGTCAATCGTCAGTACCTGCGCCGTGTTCACCATGGAATCATGTGGCAGTCCGCAGGTGCGGGCACGGACGACTACCGTCACCGGATAGGGCTTGATTGTAGTGGTTATTGCCGCGATTATCGTTGTTGCCGCGTACTGGTTGCCGACGTTGTTCTGTACGACGAGAGCGGGCCGGACGCCCTTCTGCTCGCTGCCCCGCCCCGGACGGAAGTTGACCAGCCAGACTTCGCCCCGTTTAGGACTTGGGACACGATCCGAATTGCCCGGGCGCAATTGAGTCATGTCCCGCGCTCGAGGGTCTCAACACCGCTCCTCAGGTTCGCCTCTGCGGTCTTGCGGTCCTCACCCGCCATCGCCTTGTAGCCGTCGGCTAGTTCCCGTTTGAGCCGCCGCTCCTCCCAGACCGCCAGCGCCTCTTCGATCAATGCGCTGCGATTGGTGTCGCGAGCAATGGCGACCTCATCCAGTTCAGCCAGCCGGTCCGAGGCAATGGAAATGGTTACCTTCTCACGCTTGGCCACGTCTACTCCTCTCTGGTCATACCAAATGTCATACGAATCATACTGCGTTGCAGCCCGAAGTCAACCCGGCGCGGAGGCGAGTCAGGGACGGCCACTCTGTTTCCGAGCGTTGTCACGGCGCGACGCGGCCCGTGGCCGCGAGTAACCAGTTGCCAGGTTCCAGTTTCCAGTTGAGGAAGTCGGCAGACGATGAGCGTTGTACGGTTTCTGCCGCGCTGTCAGACAGGGGCCGCCGAGGCCAACCAACGTGGCAGGTTGAGACGATGATGACGGCCCTCGGCTAACGGCTGACGGCTTCCGGTCAGCCAACCGGGGTGACGCAGTAGCCGTTTTCTGACGCGCGGGTGGATGATCAGAATTGCCGCTCATTCCCGAGTCTCAATGTGCGCCATAGCACACATGCCGTCGGCCTGAGGGAAAGGTCCTAACCTCCCTAGTCCCAATACCCTAGCCCCCATTCGCTTTCCGACCCCTCCTATGCCTCCCCCGTAGCTATCCCCGTGGTCTCCGAAGCCACGACCCGAGGAATATCCCGGGGAACGACGCGGGCTACTTGCTCGGCTACTTCCACCGCTACTTCATCCGCTACCTCGCGAGCAACGACGAGAGCTCCTTGTCTGGTTCCTTGCCGAGCAACTTGTTCCGTTCCGTTCCAAGGTCCTTGCCGGGTCACAGTCCACATTCCCGTCCAAGTTCCTTCCCGGAATACCCTGCAGATAACTTCGCAACCAACTCGCCGAGCTTCTTGAAGAGTAACGAGGGAAGTTCCGGCGTACGCTGCGGCTCGGTTCAGGCCCCGCGCAAGTAACGGCGCACCAGCGTCTCCCTCACCCTTCCCTCCCCCTCAAGGGGGAGGGAACAGAAGGGAAAGCGGTGCACTGCTTTGTGCGGAGGTCAATAGAAAATACGACATCATGACCCGGCCCGCACCACTTCTTCGGGCTCGTCCCGGCCGAAGCCGGTTTCACGGCTCCTCGGACTCAACGCCACCCGCGCATTTGACATTCCATCCGCCCTGCCTACAATCCCTGCAATGGAACGCGCTCCCGCCGGGCCGGAACGCGGGTGTGGAAGGACGCCACGTCCCAAGACCCATGCCCATGTGGCTACGAACAACCTCCGGCGGCTGCTGCCTGTCCTGCTTTTCCCGGTGCCTCACGTCTGGGCCCAAATCGACTTCGGGCTGGGAAACGAACGAGACCAGAACGGCGCCTCCCTGAAGTGGTGGGTTGTGGCCCTGGAGTGGGGTGCCGGTACAGCCGTGGGGACGGGCACCGGCATCCTGGCCAATGACGTCGGCAGCATCCATATCCCATACACGCGCACGGCCCTGGACGTCCCGATCGGGACGCTGAATGGCATCGTCCGAATCGCGGTCAGCACTCCGTTTGGATGCGCTGCCGGGTGCGATGCAGTGGGTCTGGCCACCGGGAATGAGGGTGTCTTGTGGTACGGCTTCGCGGTCGGCGGCATCGGTGCCGCAGCGAGCGACGCGCTGGGCGCGCTGGCATATACCCGGACCGGCAGCACCGTGCTGCGGCGACTCATCCCGGCCGCTATTGGCAGCGCCGGCGCAGTGGTTGGGTACAATCTCGGCATATGGTGGCTCTCCTTAGTTTCAGGAGCAACCGTTACGACCACTGAAGTCACTACGTCAAACATGTGGGAACGGCGGCCGCACCGCTGGCAGTCAGTCGCAATCGAAGCTCCCTGCGGCGCAGCGCTGAGCGCGGTCGGCGGCCTGGTTCTGCCCCGCTGGCTGCACGAACAGCCGGATTCACTGGGCAACCTCTCGCCTGAAGCCCGAACCGGCAACCGCGTGATGGACATCTGCGTGATATACCCGGCAACGTGCCTGGTCGGCATCGACGCCGTCGGCATGATACTCCGCCGTCAGAACGAGTTCTGGATCGGGTACCTGGGCGCGACCCTGGGAACCGCAGCTGTGGTCGGCATCGGAGTCCTTGCCGGATTCGGTGAGCAACTGGATTCCAAACCGCTGGCGCGGCTCTTGCCTGCGGCCGCTGCCGGCATCGTCGGAGCAATCGGGTACAACGCGATGGACATCGAAGAAGGCGGATGGACCGGACAGCAGCGGTTCAGAGGTCCCGTGCTGGCCGACGCCGGGCCAGACTACTGCCGGGGCGGGACAGGTTTCGACTTCAACCTGCGTCTGCTGACGGTCCGATTCTAATCCCGGTACCCGGGCCGCGCGCGTGACCGGTATGCAGTTGCGCGGGGCCTGAGAGCGAGTATGATCTATGCTGTGCCCGAGACCCCGGTAACGCCTCAGCATCAGCCCGGACCTCTGCCGCCCTTCTACGGCCGGCCGGTTCCTCCCAAGCCAAAAGAACCGCCCCGCTACGGCCGCTGGGTCGCGGTCGGAGTGACGCTGGCCTTCATCACGGCCCTTGTCCTGCTGGCTGTCTTCGTTCCCCGTGCCCACCGTGCGCGCGTGGCAAAGCTCAAGGCCCAAGCCCAGGCACAAGTTCAAGCTGCGATGGAATACTCCACCTCTGCGTACGGGGTGAAGCCGAAGGAAATCATGGCGACGGTCCTTTCCCGCGCCGGATTCTCGGCGAGTGACATCGGCCGCATCGTCCCGGCCCTGCGCGATGCCGGCTTCAATTTCCGCGCGATGCTGCCGGGCGACAGCCTGTTCGTGCTGAGACGGCCTGACGAAAACGGGGACAGTCCCCCGGAGCGCGAGGACGCGCGGTACAGTCCCCGTTTTCGGGTCCCGTCCCCTCCGCACCGCCTGCTCTACCAGCGCAACGTCGAGACCGTCTATTGCATTGACATCGACTCAGCCGCCGTCCGAGTCTCGATGCTCTTGAAGGATGTCCGCATGGAAAAGGCATTCGTCAGAGGGACGATAACCAGTTCGCTCTACGAGACGATGATGGCGCAGGGCGAGCAGCCCCAGCTCATCATGGACTATACCGACGTCTTCGGCTGGGAAATCGACTTCTTCTCCGAGGTCCAGCCGAACGACAGCTTCGCGATACTCTTCGAGCGGAAGTACTGCGACTCGGCCTGTATCGGCTACGGCGCGATTCTCGCCGCCGCCTACTGGGGCCAGGTCGGCTCGTTCGCGGGTTATCGGTTCACCGACCCGGAAGGCACGACCGACTACTACAACGCCGAGGGCCAGAACCTGCGCAAGACCTTCCAGAAGTCGCCGCTCCGGTTCTCACGCGTCTCTTCGTTCTTCGGCCGCCGCTTCCATCCGATTCTCCGCCGGGTACGCCAACACTCAGGCGTTGACTACGTGGCGCCGCGCGGCACGCCGGTCGAGGCGGTTTCGGACGGCCGCGTGGTTTCGGCCGGCTGGTCAGGCGGCTACGGACGGCTGGTGAAGGTCAGACACGCCGAAGGATACGAGACCCGCTACGGCCACTTGTCCGGATTCGGGAAGGGAATCAGGTCGGGCGCGTCGGTCCGGCAGGGGCAGATCGTCGGCTACGTCGGGGCCACCGGGCTCGCAACCGGCCCGCATCTGCACTACGAGGTGCGCAAGTTCGGCTCAGCCGTGAACCCGCTCCGGCTCAACCCCCCGCGCCGCAGCCCGGTCAAGCAGGCATTCCTGCCCCAGTTCAGGCAGACGCGCGATTCGCTCGCGGCAATCATGGCGGACCTCCAGCGTGCGCAGCCGCCACCACCGCTCCCAGCACACTAGTCGCCCCGCCTTTCAGCAACTCCTGCGCCGCCTGGTCGAGCGTCGCCCCGGTCGTCATCACGTCATCCACCAGCAACACGGTCTTGCCTTCAACGTCAGCATCGGGCCGAAACCGGAACGCGCCGGCGAGGTTCTTGCGGCGGGCTTCGGGATTCGTCTTCAGTGCCTGGGTCCGGGTGTTCTTTGGGCGCGTGAGGCATTCGACCAGCGGGATGCGGGTGTCCATCGAAATGGCCGCGGTCAAGAGCAGCGATTGGTTGAACCCGCGTTCGCGCAGGCGCGACGAGTGGAGCGGGATGGGGCAGACCACGTCCGCGGCTGAGAGCAGCTCGTCCTGCTGGACCAATGCCGCCAGCGCCCGGCCGAGCAGTTCGCCCACCTTGGTCTTGCCCGAGTACTTGAAGGCCTGAACCAGCTTGTCGAAAGGCGGGACATACAACCCCAGCGCCCGCACGCGGCTCAGGCTGAACTTCTCCTTGCACTGGCCGCAGGTCTCTGCGGTCCTGGTGCAGGGCCGCCCGCACTTCGGACAGACCGCAAGTTCATGGGTGAAGAGCGCCAGCCGGCAGCCCTCGCAGACCAGCCCTTCGTCAATCTCGGTGTCGCAGCCGTAGCATATCGGCGGGTAGACGAAGTCGGCGAGTGACTTGAGGAGGAAGCGGACGCTAGCGGGGAAGCCCAAGCTCAAGCAAGGAAGCTCCAGCCCAAACTCAGCGACGCGTGCCGCTGCTTGTGCTTGCGCCCCTAGCCGGCCAGCGGAGGAAGAGGATGAGCAAGGCGATTCCGACCGCGGTCAGCGCCAGCGCCACGACCTGGTTGCCCCAGAGGTTGGCGTTGTTCTCGTAGTAACGCACGAAGTCAATCCCGAACCGGAAGAGCGAGTAGACGATGAGCAACACCGCGGAGAGAACGCCCGGCTTCAGCTTCCGCTTCTCGAGCCGGAGCGCGAAAAAGAAGAGCAGGAACCCGGCGGCCGAGGAGTAGAGCTGGGTGGGGTGAATCGGCTGGCCGAGGAACGTCGCGCCCGCCGGCGAATTGGGCGGGAAGACCATACCGCAGGCGCCCTGGGTCGGCATGCCGAAACAGCACCCGTTGAGAAAGCAGCCGATGCGCGTGAAACCTTCGCCCAGCACAATCGCCGGGGCGACCGCGTCCATCAGCTTGCGCACCGGCAGCTTGTTGGCGCGCACGAACAGGACGCCGGCGATGATGCCGCCGAGGAACCCGCCGTAGAACATCAGGCCGGCCAGCCCCCCGCGCCAGAACGCGATGATGCCGATGAGGTCGTGGTTGAACTCCTGCCAGTGGAAGGCGACGTAGAAGAGCCTCGACCCGACTACGACCGCGAGCAGGACCCAGAGCGCGAGGTCGGTCACCTTCTTCGGGTCAACCCCGAACTTCTTGGCTCGGTGCTCGACCACTGCGATGCCGCAGAGGAACGAGATGAAGAGCATCACTCCGTAGGAGTAGATGTGCAGATTGCCGATTCTCAGGATTGTCGGGAACATCGAACTATCCTAGGCAGAAGGCCATACTAGTCAAGAAAGGGAGCTCAAGCAGTCGGTCGAGGTCCGAATCCAGAAGCTGGAATCCAGAATGCAGAACTTCGGGCACTCTGGATTCTGGTCTCTGGTTTCTGAATTCTGCATTATCCTTGGCCGCTAGAATCGGACCAACCCGAACGGCGAGGGGGTCAGGGTCAGGACCATGATCAGCACTGCGGCCGCGACCAGACGCCAGTCAGCTTTGTTCAACGGGGTCAGGTCATCGAGCGGCGGCGGGTGCCGCAGTCCGAGCACGATTGCCAGCATCGCCCAGAACGGCCAGCCCAGCCAGAAGAAGCCCATCAGGGCGAGCGCGGCGATGACGAACCAGCTCAGCTTCCGCCACCGCTTGCCGAAGACCGCGTAGGCGACGTGTCCGCCGTCGAGCTGCCCGATCGGCAGCAGGTTGAGCGCGGTCACGAACAACCCAAGCCAGCCGGCGAATGCCACCGGGTGCAGCATCAGGTCCGTGCCCGGCCCGAGCCGGGGGTGGAGCAGTTCCGACATGAGCCAGAAGACGAGCGGCGAACCGAGTTGTATCCCTTTCGACGCGTCCACAGCAACCGGCTTCGACAGAAGCAGGCCGACGAAACTGACCGGCAGGGCGACCAGGAATCCGACCAGCGGCCCCGAGACCCCGACCCGTACCAGCGCGCTCTTGGTCGGGACCGGCGAGTTGATGCGTATGAAAGCACCCATCGTGCCGGTCATCGGGTGCGGGACCGGCAGGAAATAGGGCGGCGTGGCGTCCACGCCCAGGCGTCGCGCGGTAAGATAGTGCGCCAGTTCGTGGCTGCCGAGCACGAGGATGATACTCAGGGAAAAGGGCCAGCCGAGCAGCAGCAGGTCGAGTGGACGCTTGAAAGGATCGCCGCCCTGATTGATCGAACCAACCAGCAAGGTCGTGCCGATGGTCAGCACAAAGAGGAGCACGTTGACCCACAGCCTGCGTCTACGCTTCGGCGGCGGGTAGCCGTAGGTTATGGCATGGCCCTCCGGTGTCCGCTCAAAGTAAGCGATGTTGCCGGCCGACTTGAATACATCCTTGAGCGCGGCCAAGTTCTCGGGCACCGGGTCGTAGATGCGCCCGGTTATGCGGTTTCCGGTTATCCCCTCAATCTGCATGTACCGGCTCAGTTTGTCCATGGTGAAGGAGCGGCCTACGTTCGGAGCTTCGGCTTCACTCAACATGTCGGTGAAAGCGAAGCTCGAAGTCCGAAATCCGAATGACGAATCAACGCGGAAATGACCAAATGGCCGAAGTTCTGTCCCCAATTCTGACTTCGGGCTTCAATCGTCATTCGAACTTCGTCATTGGGGGATTGAGCTGCCTCAGCAGATTCTCGGCAACTGCTGACCCTCGAGCATGATCAGCGGGCGCAGCGAACCCAGTCGAGTCTTGAGCCAGACGCCCTGGGGTTTCTTCACCACTTCGCCGATGCTCGCGGCCTGCCTGCCCAGCCGGTGCTTTCGCATCGCGGCCAGCAGCCGCGCCTCAGAACTCCGCTCCGCGACCATAACGACCTTGCCCTCATTCGCCATGTAGAACGGGCTCAGGCCCAGCAACTCGGCCAC
The DNA here is from genome assembly GCA_964610135.1 of uncultured bacterium. GTDB lineage: Bacteria > Hydrothermota > Tepidihabitantia > Tepidihabitantales > Tepidihabitantaceae > UBA2258. Next base: position 7,691 of record CAZSUX010000040.1, read on the forward strand.
CCCGTGCACGTGGCCGGCTATCGGCAGGGCGGCTTCATCGATGACGAACCCGAGCTTCGTAGCCTCCGCGAACTCGTTGAGGGTCGTTGCCAACCCGCCGCGAGTCGGGTCGCGCATCAGCTTCACGCCCGGCCTGGCGAGCAGCGGCAGCACCAGGCGGTCGAGCGCGGCGCAGTCGCTCTCGGCTTTGCCTTTGAAACGGTAGGCCCCGCGCGCGACCGCAATCGCGGCTTCATGCTCGCCAATCGGGCCGTTGATGAGGATGGCGTCCCCCGGTTTCACCCGCTCCGGCCCCAGGTTCGTGCGGGGAAGCAGCGTGCCGATACCGGTGGTGTTGACGTACAACTCATCTTCCTCTCCCCGCTCAATCACCTTGGTGTCGCCGGTGACGACCTGAACGCCGGACCCTCGACACGCGGCGGCAATTGAACGGCAGATGGCCTCGAGCTTCGTCACCTCGAGCCCTTCGCGGATGATGAACGCAAGCGAGATGTAGTGAGGTCTTGCGCCCATCACCACCAGGTCATTGACCGTGCCGCAGACCGCCAGCTTGCCGATATCCCCGCCCGGGAAGAACAGCGGCTGGACGACGTATGAATCGGTGGTCATCGCCACGCTCGGAAAAATGGGGACTGTACCGCTCGCGCCGGGGACACATCCGCGACGCGTTCGTCGCGTCACTCCGTGGACGTGTCCCCTCCCAAGGACTGTCCCCATTTTCGCGCGGAAGCCGGGCAGGATAGCCGAATCCGCGAGCTTCCTGAGGGCCGGGCTGCCGAGGTTCCGGACAAACACGTTCTTTATCAGGCGGTGCATCTTCCGGCCGCCGGCGCCGTGCCCCATCACGATGCGCGGATCAACGATATCGCCGACAATCCCCGGAGGATGGATCTCCAGAGTCTTCAACTTGGTCCTTCGTCCTTTGTCCTTTGTCATTGCGTTTCTACGCTCGATCATACTTGTAGTAGGCTGCGCACGCCCCCTCAGTCGAAACCATGCACGGGCCGACTGGCGACTCGGGCGTGCAGGCCTTGGCGAACAGCTTGCACTCCGGCGGCACAATGACGCCGAGCATCACGTCGCCGCAGCGGCAAGCTGACCGGGAAATGGGGACTGTACCGCGCGTCCTCGCGCTCCGAGGGACTGTCCCCATTTCCCCGAAGCGCTTCCGCGCGTCGAACTCGCGGAATCCCCGCCGGAACGCGAGGCCGCTGCCCGGTATGGTGCCCAGGCCCCGCCACGCCGCGTCACAGGGCTCGAACACGGTCTCCATCACCTGCTGCGCCTTCTCATTCCCCTCGGGCCGCACGCTCCGCTTGTACTGAATCTCGACCTGCGGACCGGTCTGCATCTGCTTCAGGAGCATCAGGATTCCCTGCAGAACGTCGAGTGCCTCGAAACCGATCACACAGCTCGGCAGCCGGTACTTGTCGCGCAGGAACTCGTAGGGCCGGGTGCCGATGACGGTCGAGACGTGGCCGGGCAGGATGAACCCGTCCACGTTCACCCGGTCCGAGGAGGCAATCGCATCGAGCGCCTGCGGGATTGTCTTGAACATCGGCAGCACGGTGAAGTTGCTGACTCCTGATTCCTGCGCCGTAAGCACCGTCGCCGCCACGGTCGGCGCGGTCGTCTCGAATCCCACACCGAGGAAGACGAACTGCCGGTCCGGCTCGTCCTCGGCCAGGCGCAGCGCGTCCAGCGCCGAGTACACCACCCGCACGTCCGCGCCCTTCGCCTTCTCCTGCTCCAGCGAAGCCTGCGCTCGCGCAGCGGTCGCGGAGCGACTACCCGGCACCCGCATCATGTCACCGAAGGTGACGACCGCCACGTCCGGCTTGCCGGCGATGCCGATCGCCGCGTCAATCTCCTCCTGGGCGGTGACGCAGACCGGGCAGCCCGGCCCGGAGAGCAGCCGCAGCCGCGGGTCCACCGCACGCCGGATGCCGAAACCGGAGATCGCCATCGTGTGGGTACCGCAGACTTCCATCAGGTTGACCGTCTTCCGCGTCCGGCAGAGCTCGGCGACAAGCCCATTTACCTTACCGAGCAACGCACGTTCCAGCACGCCCTCATCCGGCTTCTTCCTCGTCGCTCTGTGCTGCTCGGCTTTCACTGCCTGATTCTATCCGCGCGTCGTCTCGGGTCAACCAACCCGAGCCTGCGTTGGGCGAAATCCTGCTTCCGTGATTGGCTGCCTCGACAAGGAGATCTCGGCCAAGCCTGAGATGGAACGCCAGCGATGCGGAGCGAGGAGGAAATCCGGCACCCCCTCAACAGAAGAGTCTGTGACTGCTGCGGACGCAATCGCGTAAGTAACACATTTACGTACCTTAGGGGGGCAGACGACCTCTTGGTTTTTCTTGACTTGGGTGGGGGCGGACTAGAATCTAGGCGTTAGCTGGAGATAGCGGAAGATGAATGGACGATGTCGTCAGCTAGGGAGCATCCCAGCATTCGGAATGTGCGGAAGCTGGAGGCCTGCGTCAGTCCGATTCCATGTCCGCAGTCAGCGCCTACAAGAGAGCAATCTAACCACGGTCTGGCGTCTGTGCGGTTCAGTTCCGCACGGTCGCTCTCGTGGCTTGACACAGGAGACAGATGAAAATAACTGGCCGACACATTCATGATAGGAGGAAAACAATGACCAGAGTTGCCGCAGTCGCATTCTCTATGACAATTCTGATGGCTGGCAGTGCGTCGGCCGCGGATTCGCTCAATGTCCGGCTTGTTGGAAGCTGCCAGACGCCGGGCCTCGCCATGGGCGTGGCAGCAAGAGGTGACTATGCCTTCGTCGCTGATTGGAGCTCGGGGCTGCGCGTTATCTCGGTTGCCGACCCGGCCCATCCGACTGAAGTCGGGCACGCGGACGGTCCAGATTCGGCATTAGCAGTGGTGGTATCAGGCAACTATGCGTACCTCGTCGGTCTGCAGACGGGACTGTGGGTCATCTCGATTGTAGACCCGACTCATCCAATCGAGGTTGGGCACTACGATACGCCGGGCCTCGCCAAGAGCGTGGCCGTGAACGGCGACTACGCGTACGTGGCGGATTTGGACTCCGGTTTGTGGGTCATCTCCGTTTCTGACCCGACGCATCCGACCAAGGTCGGGCACTGGCACGTGTCAGGCAGCATGGCCTTCTCCATCGCGGTCGCCGGACATTTCGTCTACGTTGCCGACTTGTACCATGGACTGCGTGTACTCTCGGTGGCCGACCCGGCCAACCCACGTGAGGTCGGGCACAACGACTCGGTTGGCTTTGCCGCTGTGGCTGTAAAGGGCGACTATGCCTATGTCGGCAACAATGAGGACGGACTATTCGTCGTTTCGTTGGCCGATTCGGCACATCCGGTTGAGGTCGGTTGGTGCAATACGCACGAGCCGGCCGGGAGCATAGCGGTCGACGACTACGCTTGTGCAATCGGGTCTTCCAGACTTTGTGTGGTCTCCAAGTCCGACCCAACTCACCCAGACACAGTCGGCCACTACGCAAGGCTGGGTTGGAACGCCAACGGCCTCGCGACGTCCGGAGACTACATCTATGTCGCCAGCGACTACGGATTGTCAGTCTGCCAGCGCTACGATGCGGGCGTTGAGGAGGCGACGAATGCCGAACTGCGAGCGACGAACTGCGAGCCGACGGTCGTCCGCGGCGTGCTGCATTTGGAGGACCGGGGACCAAGGACCGGCGACCGCGCGGAGCTGCTCGACGCGACCGGCCGCAAAGTGCTCGACCTGCACGTCGGCGCGAATGACGTAGGTGTTCTCGCGCCCGGAGTGTACTCCGTCAGCGAGCGGCCGGCGGGCAGCGTCCGCAAGGTAATTGTCGCCAGATAGGAGGTTACGACGTGTCGCATGTTGGAAACAGGACAGCCAATAATAGGTGCCTCATCTTTGCTGGTCTGGCGGCGCTCGCGCTGTTGTCCGCCACTGGCTGCGAGTTGTTCTTTCCCAAGTTCAGGAGAAACCCGGAGTTGCGGCTGCTGCGAAGCGAACGCATGAGTAGCGGTTCCTCGTTATCTCATCCTGTCGTCAGTCCGGATGGGGCGCATGTGTACTACCTCAGTTGGGGGCAGTCCCCCAACATTGAGCGTTCTCTGGGCATCCTCTGGAGGACGGGGTTCAGCGACACGGGTGCGGTCCAAGTTCTCCCCGACACCTTCGGCACGATGGCGATTTCGCTTGATGGCCGACTCATGGTTCTGGGGACCTATAGCCTCGGCCCAAGTCGCAGGCTGGTGACCATTGACTTGGGCACGTGGGCGGTTGAGACCATTCCTTCCGCAGAAGACGTAGATGCCTGGGACGTGGAGTTCAGCCGGACCGTTGCCGGCAGAGTCTATTACTCCAACCAGAGGACTGGGCTGCACCGGATAGACATTGACGGCAGCAATGAGGTCCTGGTGGATTCGACCGTCAGGGACTGTTTTGACCTCACCACTTCTGACTCCGTTGTGCAAAGCCCGCGCGAGCCCAAGGTTAGTCCGGATGGCCGGTATGTCGCCTGTGTGGTGTCGCGCGACATCAACTTCATCGATTGTGACGTCGCCGTGGTTGACTTGGCAACCAAAGATACGACCCGCCTCAAGGCCAATCCGTATAAGCCGGCCGAAATAGGGTTCCCGTACTGGACCCCGGACGGGCAGGCGCTTGTCTTCGCTGCGGCCGAGTGGCGCGGGGAGCCGCATGGGACGTACCCGGCAGAGCTGTGGGTTCTTGATGACGTGTTCAAGAAAGGAAAGGAGTAACGATGAAAGCGACAGTTGGCCGAGTAGTGGTGGCGGTTTTGCTGTTCTGGCAAGGATTGGGTGCTAATGTGATGTTCAAGCCGCTGACCTATCAAGCGCGCTTTGGGGATTTCGGGGACATCATACTTAATTCCCTTGACTTAAAGGGGCCGGGGTCTAGAATGGGGCATGGCGAGGATTGCACGTGTCGTGGCAGTGAATGTGCCGCACCATGTGGTGCAGCGCGGCAACCGGCGTCAGCCGGTGTTCTTTAGTACGGCGGATTACAGGGCATATCTGCAGTTGATGAGCGTCTGGTGCGCCGAGGAGCGGGTGGAAGTCTGGGCCTATTGCCTGATGCCGAACCACGTCCATTTGATCGCGGTGCCGGCGCGGGAGCTGGGTCTCGCACGGGCGATCGGCGAGGCGCACCGGCGCTACACGGTGCGGGTGAACCAGCGGGAGAACTGGCGCGGGTATCTGTGGCAGGGGCGGTTCTCGTCCTATCCGCTGGATGAGCAGTACCTGCTCACGGCGGTGCGCTACGTTGAGCTGAACCCGGTGCGGGCCGGGCTGGTGGAGCGGGCGTGGCGGTATCCGTGGTCGAGCGCGGGGGCGCACATGCGGAGGAAGGATGACATGCTGGTGAGGGTGAAGCCGATGCTTGAGCGGATCGCGGACTGGCGCGGGTATCTGGCGAGTGAACCGGACAGCACCGATATGGAGATACTGCGAAGCCACATGCGGACCGGCCGGCCGCTGGGCAGTCCCAGGTTCGTGAAGCGGTTGGAGACGAGGCTCGGCCGCGAGCTCGCGCCGGGCAAGCGTGGTCCCAAGCCGCACCGGGTGCGCCGGCTCAGGACGCGCTAGCCCAAGGGTAGGCTCAAGCGCAAGCTCAAGCACAGACTATCCGCAAGGTCGCTATCACGCGCTAAGCCGGAATCGGCGCGAAACAGGAGCCCCCGGCTGACAATCCGGACGACTGCAAGGTGGCATGTCTGAGCGTTGAACCTGGTAGAGACCACCAGATAGCGTTTCCGGACGTGGTTAGGCCAGGGCCAGACGTCCTAAGTAACTGACAAGCCAGCCGTTAGACGCCAGATTGGTCGCGTAAGTGGTAGCTATGGGTGTCGCCACGGGAACCGTTCCGGGAACGGTTCGGGAGGTGGTTCGGAAGGCCTTTCAGGACGCAACTTGCACGGCGATTCTGACGGGCACGGACAGGGCCCATTGCAGAGCGACTCGCAGATGCACGTGCAGGGCGATTTCTGCGGCGGTTCGCGAGTGAACTGGGAAGGTCAGTCGCAGAGGGATTGTGGCGGCGACTTCCGGCTAGACCGGGAATGCGATTTGCCGAGTCACTTAGAAGGCGACTTCGACGATGACTTGCGGCGCGTCTGAGCGCCGGCCGGCATGGTCAGCGCGAGTGGGCCGAACTGCCGGACGCGCTTGACGCTGGCAGGGACTGC
>CAZSUX010000041.1:0-13844 GCA_964610135.1 uncultured bacterium
ACACCGAATGCGCTGTGGAAATCCTGCGCCACCGGTCCGATGTGGCGCGTGCCGTCATTCTGGTCCTTCATCTTGTAGTTCCGCACTCGGAGCGACGCCACCTTCTCGAGCAGGGCCTTGCTGTCTACCGGCCGGAAGTCCTCTCTGGCATCGTCAAAACCGATTCCGGCCCACGAGTTGGAGTTGGCGGCAAGGTACACGCCGGTCGTCTTCGCCAGGTTCGAGTAGAACCACACGCCGCCCCGCGCCCGCACGCGCCACTGGTTGCTGCCGGTCGTGTAGACGGAATCCGAAATGGACTGGGTCGAGTCGCCCCACACAAAGCAGGCATGGTCGTTCGCGTGAGCCCGGGTGCCCGCGGCAAAGCTGAGGTATCCGCGCGCGTGGTTATTACGCCCGCCGGGAATGACGGAAAATTCCCCCGAAGCATAGTTGCCCTGCCCACCGCCGACCGTGGCGCAGAACTCGCCCGCATGGTTGGACTGCCCCCCGCCTGCCGTCGCGTAGTCCCCGCTTGCGTCGTTGCCCTGTCCGCCGCCAACCGTGGCGCCGACACCGCTCACCTCGTTGTTGTACCCGCCGCCGACCGTGGCGCGGGCACCGCTCACCTCGTTGTTGTACCCGCCGCCGACCGTGGCGTAGCTGGTATCAGCGGTATTGTCGTCCCCGCCGCCGATGAACGAGTAGCTACCGAGCGCGTTGTTGCTGTGGCCCCCGGCCACGGCGGCGAACGGGGCCCCAGCGAAATTCTCCCGCCCGCCGCCGACGGTGGCCGCGGTGTCAGTCGCCTCATTGACGTTCCCGCCGCCGACCGCCGCCCAGCGGCCCTGGGACTGGTTCTCCGACCCGCCGGCGATGTAAGAGTACTGGCCGTCGGCCGTGTTGTCCTCACCACCGGTGATGGACGACCGGTCGCCGCCCGCGCTGTTGCCGTACCCGGCGCAGAAGGCAGCCGAGCCGTTGTTGTAGCAGGAGTAACCAAGCGCAGCCTTGTCGTGGACCTTGAGCTGGTCACCGATGCGCAGCATCCCCGACATCGAGTCACCGGTCATATTCACGTACCTGCCGTCGGCGTAGCCCGTATTGAGTGCGACCGTACCGGTCGTGGTAATAGGGTTCGGCGTGCAGGTGACACCCGCGCCTTGGCTCACGCTGGTCACGGTCCCACCACCGCCACCGCTGCCTACGCTGTCATTGCGGGGCTGCCAGGCAGAGCCGGTCCACTTCATTACCTGACCGGTACCCGCTCCCATCTGGCCGAGGTCGGCGACGGCAATCGTGCCATCGGTTATCATCGCTGAACTCACCGAGTTAGCTTGCGCCTCGTTGACGTAGCGCGCGTCGAGCGCGGTCGTGTCCTTGCCCTGCAGCAAATCCGAGTTCGCCGCCCGCGCGGCCAAGTACGCATACGCCGCGCTGGCAATCCGCAGCCGCGGCGCAAGCTCTGAACCGCCCTCGACCGCCATGCTGAGGTACAGCGCGCCTGCATCAGGGATCGAACCGATGGGCGTGACCGACCCGAGCAGGGTCGAAAACAGCCCGCCCGTAGTCCTCACGTTCTGGTTCTCTTCCCAGAACTGCGTTCCGCCCGTTGGCTGGGCGTGGAGCCTGAAGCGTATTGCGTAGAGCGTATCTGCCACGGGTAGTCCGAACGTATCGGTCAGCTTGCCCTGGTACGAGAGCATCTGCGGAATCGTGATTGCATCCATCTCCAACTTTGGAGCTTGTGGCTTAAGGCTTGCAGCCCCTCGCGGCGCAGCCGCCGCATTGTCGGCTGCAAGTGCCGCGAGGCACAGAATCGCCATCAGAATCGCCGTTCTTGTCATCTCGTCCTCCTATCTCTGCTCGCTCATCTCTCTCATCTTCTCATACCGCTGCCGGCCTCCGGCGGTGCGGAAGTCGATCCCTTGAGCCCTGCCTTGAGTTACGAGCTGTTCCATGCAGCCAACGAGGAAGTCGTCGTCTAGCATCCTCCCGGCCAGCGGACCATTCTTGGGCTGCTCGACCGGCATCATCCGGCGCGTAGCCTCGGCCGAAACGTCCTTCCGCTCGCCGGTCACCTGCCAGTAGACTTTGGCGCCCGGCTTCCCGCCGATGGCGAAGTGGTTGCCGACTACGTCCTCGGCGACGTGGATCTCGTGTGTACCGACTCCGGTCAACTGCACCATCGGGTCCCGGTTCAACGCCTCGAAGTAGTCGGGCAAATTCACCTCAGCCCTGCCCGAGGCGTCGAGCCTAACGCTGCCGCGGTAGATGTTGAGCATCTCCGGCCCTTCGATGAAGTAGTGGTTGAGTATCTTGCCCGCAGGATTAAGCGGGTGGTCGATGGTGAACGTACCGGAAGCCTTGGAAAGGACCCCGACCCGAGTCTGGTTCGAAGCTGTCGTCGCCTGGCCATTGAACGCAGCCGAATTGGAGTGCAACGCATCCGAGTTGTGGTTGACGGCGAAGCTGTAGCTCGCGGACGCGGTGTCGCGGTTGCCACCAGCAACGCAAGAGTAGTTGCCGGTCGCGCCGTTGCCGTAGCCGCCACCGACAGTCGCGGCGTAGCCGGCGTGGTTCGTGTAGCCGCCGCCAACCGTCGCGTATGAGTCAGGTGCGTCGTTCGTGTAGCCGCCGCCAACCGTCGCGCACTCGCCGGACGCGTCGTTCGTAGTGCCGCCGCCAACCGTCGCGGAGTAACCAGTTGCGTCGTTGCCGGCGCCGCCGCCGACCGTGACGTAGTCGCCGGACGCGTCGTTGCCATACCCACCGCCGACAGTCGCGCACCCGCCGGACGCGTCGTTGTCGCGCCCGCCGCCGACTGTCGCGAAGGTCATCTCGGCCGCGTTGCTGTGGCCGCCAGCGACTGTGGCAGCGTAGCCGGACGCGTCGTTGCCGCGACCACCGCCCACCGTGGCGAACTTCGCCCCAGCGCTGTTCTCCTGCCCGCCGCTGACCGTGGTCGCAGTGTCGGTCGCCTCGTTGACGTTGCCGCCGCTCACTGTGGCCCACAGGCCGGACCCCTGGTTTTCCGAACCACCGCTGACATGGGAATATCTCCCGCCAGCCGAGTTGTCCTCGCCGCCGGTGATGGATGCCCGGTCACCACTGGCGCTGTTGCCGTACCCGGCGCAGAACGCAGCACTGCCGTTGTTGTAGCACGAGTACCCGAGCGCAGCCTTGTCGTAGGTCCTAAGCTGCGCTCCGATGCGCAGCGCTCCGGACATCGAGTCGCCGGTCATATTCACGTACCTGCCGTCGGCGTAGCCCGTATTGAGTGCGACCGTACCGGTCGTGGTAATAGGGTTCGGCGTGCAGGTGACACCCGCGCCTTGGCTCACGCTGGTCACGGTCCCACCACCGCCACCGCTGCCTACGCTGTCATTGCGGGGCTGCCAGGCAGAGCCGGTCCACTTCATTACCTGACCGGTACCCGCTCCCATCTGGCCGAGGTCGGCGACGGCAATCGTGCCATCGGTTATCATCGCTGAACTCACCGAGTTAGCTTGCGCCTCGTTGACGTAGCGCGCGTCGAGCGCGGTCGTGTCCTTGCCCTGCAGCAAATCCGAGTTCGCCGCCCGCGCGGCCAAGTACGCATACGCCGCGCTGGCAATCCGCAGCCGCGGCGCAAGCTCTGAACCGCCCTCGACCGCCATGCTGAGGTACAGCGCGCCTGCATCAGGGACCGAACCGACGGGCGTGACCGAGCCCAGTAGAACCGAGAACAATCCTCTCATGGTCCTCACATTCTGACTTTCCTCCCAAAGCTGTGTCCCGCCGGTGGGCTGGGCGTAGAGCCTGAAGCGTATTGCGTAGAGCGTATCCGCCACCGGCAGCCCGAGCGTGTCGGTCAGCTTGCCCTGGTAGGACAGCATCTGCGGAATCATAACGTCATCGACCCCATCTGCGATTGCCGATTTCCGATTGGTGATTGCCGGAGGTGCGGCCGGGTCGTCGGCCGCAAACGTGAAGGCGCAGGACAGCGCCAGCAGCAAGGACGTGACTTTCATCTTACCTCCCAGATCTTGAGACTTCCCGTTCTCGTGGCGATGGACGGCGAAGACGACACGCGGGTCGCCACCCTGCCCGCGCACGCCTAGTTATAGCCTATGCTCTGCCGGTGTCAAGGCAGACAAGCTTGAAATGAAAGCGTGGCGCGGGCCGGCACATGTGCACGGCCACATCGGCCTGGGTCAGGCCTACTTTTGGGCAGAGCTGCCTGAGTCTCGCCCCTGCTTTCTTCGGAGGCATGGAGGCATGGGAGTCGGCAGGCTTCGCTCCGGAGCCAACGCCCCAAGTTTACTCACAGGCCACAGCTTCATCAAAGCCTGAACCGCTCTAACTCCTGCCTACACAACACCTTATTCAGCCTTCCCGAAGCTCCCCTCCGTCATCCCCTCCGTGGTTCTCTCAGTTGTTTTCCAGGTTGCTCTCCACGTTGTTCTGACCGTCGCTCCGGCAGTTGCTTCCCCCATCGCTCAGACCGTTGCGGCCGGGATCGCTCTCCTCATTGCGGTCCCGGTTGCTCTCAGGGTTGCTGTCCCCGTTGCTCCGCCCGTGGCTCTCGAAGCCGCTCCTGCTGTAGCGGTCTGAGTTGCTATCCTCGTCGCTCTCCACGTAGCTCTGACCGCTGCTCTACCGATTGCTCGGAGAATCGCTTCCGGAGTTACTCACCCGATCGCTCTATCCATCGCTGCAACGGTTGCGGGGACAACCACATCCTCGTCCAGACGCTCGCGTGCGCTTCTCCGCGCACCAACCCACTGAGTTATCAGAATCGCCCTGGCCCGAAACCGGTTTCACGGCCCTTCGAACCGAACGCCGCCCGCCGAAGACTCGCAAGCAGAAGAACGACCAGGACCGGTCCGGTTAGCAGGCAGTTGGGGTTGTGCCTAAGTGCCCGACCAACCTCGCCGTGGAACAGGCAGACGAGCGCCCGCAGGCTGCCGCAGGCCGGGCAGAACCCGAGGATGTGCCGGTTCAGGCAGACCGACGGCAGGCGCTCAACCAACGCCGGCGGCACCGTTACGAGGAACACAACCGCCGCGCCGAGCAGTAGTGCCTGAACACGGGATTGCTGGTGAGCGGCTACTGCTTCTTCCGCAACGGCCTCCCCTTGGCGTCTTTCAGACTGTCGGTGGCAATCATGATGACGTCCACCAGCCACCAGATGCCGCACCCTCCGCCGGTCAGCAGCTTCAGGACCCCGAGCCCGATGTAGCCGAGGTAGAACCGGTCTACCCCGAGCTGCCCGAGGAATATCGACAGCAGCAGGGCGACCAGCCAGTCTTTCCTGTCGTCGACCACCGGCGCGGTCGAGACCGGCTGCGGGGCCAGGTCCGCGCCGCAACCCGGGCAGACCTTAGTGCCATCCGGAACTTCTTTGCCACACTTCGCGCAGTTCATCTATGCTCCCTTCGGTTGGCCGATTCTAGGGCGGGAAGAGAAAAGGGTCAAGCCGAGGGAAGCCCAGGATCATCAGAGCACGGCCGGCTGCCCCGACGACGAAACGAAGACCCCCCTCCGACCTGGATCGGGCGGTCTCTGCGACTGCGCCTCTAACCGGGCCCCAAAATAGTTATTGACAACTGGAGGAACATTAGTAGCCTTTAATTACTAATGGTTGTTACGAACAACGAACTCAAGGACTAGAAGATGAAAGAAAGCGTGGTTGACCATCTGAGCGAGCTTGGCTTCTCGGGCGCCGAGGCGGCGGTGTACGTGGCCCTGCTGCAGGAGCCGAAGGCGACCGGGTACCGGATTGCGCGGCTCGCGGGCAAGCCGGTGCCGAATACCTACAAGGCGCTGGACGCCCTGCACAAGAAGGGCGCAATAATCGTGGATGAGAGCGGCCGGGGCCGGACCTACACCGCACTGCCGGTCACCGAGTTCTTCGAGGGAATGAAGCGGCGGCTGGACACGATGCGCGGCAACCTGGAGGAGGAGTTGAAAGGCCTGGCCGCGGGCGCGGTCGAGGGCGGGATATACCAGCTCAACACTCCGGACCAGGTCTACGGCCGGGCGAAGACGATGTTACGCGAGGCGAAGGACGTCGCCCTGGTCGACATCTTCCCGAGGCCGCTTGCGCACCTGCGGGGCGACCTGGAGGCGGCGGCGAAGCGGGGCCTGAAGATTTGGGTGATGATCTACGAACCGGGCGCGGTGAAAGGGTGCGAGGTGCTTGCGCCGAAGAAGTCCGCAATGCAGCTCGAGGTCTGGAAGGCGGATTGGATGAACGTCGTCGTGGACAGCAAGGAGGCGCTGTACTCGCTGCTGAAGAAGGACGGGGCCGCGGTGGAACGGGCGGTGTGGATCAAGGACCCGTACCTGGCGATGCAGGCGTTCAGCGGGGCCTTTCACGAGTTCGCCTTTGACCGGGCCGGGCAGCTGATCTGGTCCGGCAAGTCAAAGGACGAGATTGCGACCGAGGTGAAAAGATTCAGCCGCCGGTACGTTACCGACGACAGTTTCTATGAGGTCATGGGGCCGTGGCTGAACATCGAGAAGATACGCGCATTGCGGCGCAAGGCCGACCGCGAGGACGCGGCGCGCCAGCGTAGCGCAGGCAAAGACAAAGGCAAGGAGAAGAAATGAAGACAATTCTGGCAGTGGCGCTTATCGTGGTGCTGGTTGCCGCGGCGGCCTGGGCCCTGACCAGTTCGAAGCCGGCCGGTTCACCCTACACGGTCGAGGTTCGTGATGTGGCCGGCGTATCGACGCTTACGGTGGTGCCTGAGGTCGTGGCGTCCGTGCCCAGGAGCTATGTAATGCCCGAGGTAGTCGCCCGGTCGGACCTGATGCCCGAAATCGTGGTGCGCGCGCTGGCGGTACCCGAAGTCGCGGCCCTGCCCGCGATGGGCTCTGAGGCGGTGAACTAGCCGGTTCGGACAAGTGGAGGTCAAGATAAAAGCGACTATGACATTGGCAGCAGTGGCGCTCGCGCTGCTTGCGTGCAGTTCGCAGCCAAACAACACGCCGGTAGCCGGCGATGAGGTCGCGCCGCGGGCGGAGAGCCTGGTACAGCCGACCTACCCCGAGGAGGCGCGCAAGGCCGGTATCGAGGGAACCTCAATCGTCGAGGTCACCATCGGGGCAGACGGCGTGATGCGCCGGTGCAGCCTCGTGGTCAGTTCGGGTAATGCCTCGCTCGACGAGGCCGCGCTCCAGGCGGTGCATGTATCCACGTTCGCGCCGGGTACGAAGGACGGCAAGCCGGTCGAGATGAAGGTCAAAGTACCGTTCCGATTCAAGCTTGCTGACAAGCAGTTAGAACAACGCGGTGAGACGTATGCACCCCCGGGCTGGGCCGAGCAGCACCAGCCGGTCGTACCGGCAATGGAGGCCTGATGGACGCTTCCAGCGAACCATATCCGGTCAGCCTGGCTGTCGACTACGAGGAGGGACCGCGCAATCGCGCGTCCGTGTTCTTCCGGTTATTCCTGGTGGTACCGATAGCGCTGATGGTCGCCCTGCTTGTCGGAACTGAGTACCGCTGGGGTTTCGACGGGGCAGGCCGAGAACTCGCGTGGGCCACTGCCGGGTGTGTAATCGTGCCGACACTGCTGATGATTCTCTTCCGTCGCAAGTATCCGCGCTGGTGGTTCGACTGGAACCTGAACCTCAACCGCTTCCTGTTCCGCGTGAGCGCCTACCTGGCGCTGCTCCGTGATGAGTATCCGTCCACTGATGATGAACAGGCACTTCACCTCGAAGTCGTCTACCCCGATGCCGAGACCGAACTCAACCGCTGGCTGCCGCTGGTTAAGTGGTTTCTCGTCATCCCCCACATCATCGTCCTTTGCTTCCTCGACACCGCCGCGTACGTCTGCGTCATCATCGCCTGGTTTGCGATTCTCTTCACCGGCCGGTACCCGCGCGCCCTGTTCGACTTCGTGGTTGGGGTGATGCGCTGGCAGGTGCGGGTGGTCTGGTACGCAGTCCTGTTCGCGACCGACCAGTACCCGCCGTTCAGCTTCGAGGCCTGAGCTAACATGGCAGTTCCTAGGGAGGCAACAATGAGATATTTTGTCGCGATAGTCATCCTGCTGGCGACTGCTGGCACGGGTTTGGCGCTCACTCCAGACCCGACGCCGGAGTCACAGCAGCAAGTGCTCGTGCAATTCAGTGTCGGGACCGGAACAACACTCGTCGGGTTCAAGGTAACGCGGCAAGCGCTGCCAGCAAGTCACGAGTCGTTTTCCACACCCGGCCGCTTCTGCCTGAGGCTGCCGTTCAACTGCGCCCTGGTGATGGAAAGCGCGGCGCTGGACGGGTCAGGTGTTGTGGTGAAACCGCAGTTCGGACCGATTGCGTTTGAGGTCGCGGTCAACCGGGTTCGCCCGAGCGGGTCGTAAGCAAGCGCCGGTACGAGGATTCTCCTTGGGGCGGGCGGTGCTGAACTCCGGTTCGGTGTCTCACCTCTCACGGACGCCATCGGGTAGCGCTAAGTAGCCCGGCACCGCCCGCCGTGGTAATGTCAAGCCGCCGGTTAACCGGCGGCTTGTCTCAAATGGTCGACTTGTGTACTAGAAGCGGTGGACGAAGGCGAAGTAGCCCGCACAGATACCCGCGGCGTCAGCCACCAGGTCTTTCCACGAGAAATGTCTCGACGGCCCGGCCAGGTCGCAGAACTCCTTGGATACGCCCAGGGTCATTGTGCCGCCTAGGGCCAGGCTGGTGGGCCAGGGTGAAGACAGCCCGATACGGTTGGCGCTCAGGTGGTATGCCGCACCGACGGTGACGAAGCTGGCTGAGAAGTGCCAGAATTTGTCCATTGCGAACCAGCGGTCGGGCTCGGACGGTGATCGAGTGGTCAAGTGGTCCAGTGGTCGAGCGACAGACGAGCAGGGAAGCGGCCGGGAAAGCGAGTCGCGGAGAGTGGCTGGCGTTAGCTGGCAGAAGAGGGTGAGAGCGAGAAGCAAACTCATTGCTGGCCGAGGACGGTGCGTATGAAATCGGCGCCGCGGAGCTGGCCCAGCGCGCCCGCGGCACAGGCAGTCTCATCGTAGGTCTGGACTGAGTCAGGCTCGAGGTTAGGGTTGAGGATGGCGACCGGGACCGGGCCGTGGACATGGTTGCCCTTGGCAACCGGCGTGAGGTGGTCGGGCAGCACCGCGGCGGTAGCTTCGATTCCCTTTTCCTCAATTCCCTTCATCACCCGCGCGATTAGGCGCGAGTCGAGGTACTCGATGGCGAGTATCTTCTGCTTCAGGTCTTTGGCATGGCCGGCTTCGTCCGATGCCTCGACGTGTACGAACACGAAGTCATGGTCTGTAAGGACTTCCAGGCACGCGTCGGCCTTGCCTTCGTAGTTGGTGTTGATCAGGCCGGTTGCGCCGGGCACGTCAATCACGTCGAGCCCGGCATATACGCCCAAGCCCTTTATCAAGTCGACCGCGGAGATGACCGCGCCGCTGATGCCGTACTGCTCCTTCATGGTCTTCATCTTCGGCTTGCGGCCCTGGGACCAGAACCAGATCGAATTAGCCGGGTCCTTGCCGGCCTTGACCCGCGCCTCGTTGACCGAGTGCCGGGACAGCAGATCCCACGAGCAGCGTATCATGTCGTTCAGGCGGTCAACGGTTGGCTTGGCCTCCTCGGACTTCGAGACAATCATCAGATCCTCAACCAGCTCGCCGACGTGATCATGGGGCGGGAAGCACTCGAAGTCGGTTGAGCCCTGGTCGAGCACCATCAGGTGGCGGTAGGAAATGCCGGGGAAGAAATGAACATCGTCACCGCCGATGTAGCGGTCGACATGACGGATGAGCCTATGGGCTCCCTCGGTGGAGATGTGACCCGCCGAGTGGTTCTTGATGCGACCGTCGGCGATACAGATGAGGTTACAGCGCATCGCGATGTCGGTGTCGTAGAGCTTGACGCCCATCGAGGCGGCCTCGATGACGCCGCGCCCCTGGTAGCATTCGTGCGGGTCGTACCCGAGTACGGTCAGGTTCGCGACCTCGGAGCCCGGCGGCATGTCGTCCTCAACCGTCACGAACGAGCCGCAGCGGCCGAGGCGGGCGATGCGGTCGATGGCGGGCTTCTTCGTCACCTGCAACGGGGTCTTGCCGCCGAGTTCGGGGACCGGGAAGTCGGCCGCGCCGTCGGCGAGAAAGACTATGTAGCGCATGTGGTCCAGTGGTCTAGTGGTCAAGTGGAGAACCAGATAGTGGTCCAGTGGTCATGTGATCCAGTGGTCAAGTGGAGGGACCCGATGAGAGTTTGCGTTCGAGGGCGCGGATGAGAGCCTTGGCCAGGCGCTCGGCATCACCAATCTTCTGGAGCAACGGACCGGACTCCTTCTCTGTCAGGAAACACAGCTTGACCGCAAGCAGCGCTTGCGTCTGCAGTTCACAGATTGAGCCATAGGCGATGTAGAGCGAGCGAAGGAAATCGGGTGTCGTGCGTCGTCCGAAGCCTTCGGCGACGTTTGAGGGTATGGACACGGCGGCACGCTGCATCTGGCCGGCGAGCCCATAGACCTCACTTCGGGGAAACCTCTTCGTAGCATGATAGACGTCGGCGCACAAGTCAAACGCCTTCTGCCACGCGGTCAAGTCCCGGTGGGTCCTTACCTGTGTTCTGTCTGCCACTAGATCACTGGACCACTAGACCACTTGATCACTTCTCTCCTGCGACGTAGGCAAGAGCCAGGCGTACGGTCGCGGCCAGCGCCTTGCGGTGCGTCCGTTCGAGGTTGTGAGATGCGTTTATGCCAGGACCGAACAACCCGGTGACGGCATCAAGCCCGGCCCGCACCGCCACCGCGGCGTCCGAGCCGTAGAACGGGTAGATGTCGACCTTGTAGGGTATCTTCTGCGACCGGCACAGCTTCACCAGCCGCTGTCTCAGGGCGTAGTCAAAGGGCCCGGTTGAGTCTTTGGCGCAGATGCAAACCGAGTACTCGTCCGACTCCTGCCCTTTGCCGACCGCGCCCATGTCAACCGCAATCAACTCACCGACTTCCGGGGGGATGCCGGCCGACGCACCGAACCCGACCTCTTCCGACGTGCTGAAGAGGAAATGCGTGGTCAGCCGGGGCCGCAACCCGGAATCGGCCAGTGCCTTGAGTGCGCCGAGCAAGCAGGCAACGCCGGCCTTGTCGTCGAGGTGGCGGGTCTTGATGAACCCGGTTTCGGTCATCTCGCAACGCGGGTCGAAGTGGACGTAGTCTCCAACTGCAACGCCCAGCTTGGCCAGGTCTTTCTCATTCTTCACCTCGGCGTCGAGCCGGATCCTCATGTTCTCGAATTCCCGCTTCGTGTCGGCGATCTTCTTGCTGACGTGCGCGGAGGGCTCGTCGAACAGGATAGTGCCACGGAAGAGCTTACCCGAGCCGGTCTCGACCGTGACGTATTCGCCCTCGACCGTCGCCAGCGCGTAGCCACCGACCGGCGTGAAAAGCAACGACCCATCCTTGCCAAGTTCCTTCACCATCGCACCCAGAGTATCAACGTGGGCGGTCAGCGCCCGGTGCGGACCGGGTTGAGCTCGGCGCTCCCCGTCGGACGGTGCCCGGCCCGCAAGCGTCGCCAGTAGCGCGCCGCGCCCGGTCCGCTGGCACCCAACGTCCATCCCGGCCAGTTCCTTCTCGACGTAGCTGATCGCCGCGTCGGTATGACCGGCCAGGCTCGGCGTCTTCACCAGTCGGACAACCTGGTCAACGACATAATCGGTGAGTTTCGCGTCAATTAGCATGGTGGTACTCCAGTGGTCCAGTGACCTAGTGGTCTAGTGGTCAAGTGCAGGAATCGGAAGACAGCTTCTTCTCAAGCGCTTTGATTAGTGCTTTGGTCAGGCGCTCGGTGTCACCGATTGACTGCAGCAGCCGGTCAGCCCCCTGGTCCGGCAAGTAGCCGAGCTTTGTCGCCAACAACGCCTGTGTCTGTACTTCACAGATCGAGCCGTAGGCGATATAGAGCGAGCGTAAGAAATCGGCGGTCGTGCGTCGTCCGAAGCCCTCGGCGATGTTTGATGGTACGGACACGGCAGCACGCTGCATCTGCGCGGCCAGCCCATAGATCTCGCTTCGGGGAAACCGCTTCGTGGTTCGATAGACGTCCGCGCACAAGTCGAAAGCCTTCTGCCACGCAGTCAAATCCTGGTAGGTCCTTACCCGTTTTCCTTCTGTCACTAGATCACTAGACCTCTAGATCACTTGAACACTCTCCGCAGGAAATCCTTGAACCACCCGTAGTCGTTCGGACCTTTCTCGTAGTGCTCGGGCT
This sequence comes from uncultured bacterium, assembly GCA_964610135.1. Lineage (GTDB taxonomy): Bacteria > Hydrothermota > Tepidihabitantia > Tepidihabitantales > Tepidihabitantaceae > UBA2258. The sequence goes on from CAZSUX010000041.1 coordinate 12,213, forward strand.
TCGTGTCGAGGCCCGCGAGCGACGGCGGCAGCGGCGGGTCGACGCCGAGCAGGCGCTTGATTTCCTCGGGAAACTTGGCCGGGTGGGCGGTCTCTATCGAGACCGCAAGGGGTTCAGGGGTCCCGGGGTTCTGGGGTCCAAGCGAGGAAAGATACTCCTGCAACCCAGCCCAGCCGACCGCGCCGTGCGGTTCGAGCATCGTCTTGTACTTGGCCCAGGCGTCCTTGATTGCCTGCCGCGTGCCCGCGTCGTCGATGCTCGTTGCGTAGACGTCGCGCCGCAGCGCCGCGAAGTCGGGCTCCTTCGTAACCTTGCCCTGCTCATCCATCACCCCGCCGTACAGGGCAACGAGGCGGGGGAGGTTCGAGGGGTGGCCGACGTTCATTGCGTTGGAGATACAGACGCGCGAGGGCACGATCTTCTCGTATTTGCCGGTGGCGACGAACTTCGGGAACTCGTCGTTGGCGTTGGTGGCGATGACGTACCGAGCGACAGGCAGGCCCATCCGGCGCGCAATCAGGCCGCCGCAGATGTCACCGAAGTTGCCGGATGGAACCGAGATGACCGCTGCCTCACCCTTCTCCTGTAGTTTGGCCCAAGCGTACAGATAGTAGACCGCCTGCGGCAGGAGCCGGCCGATGTTGATGGAATTGGCCGAGGAGAAGCGGATACGCTTCAGTTCGGGGTCGGCAAAGGCGCGTTTGACCAGCGCCTGGCAATCGTCGAACTGCCCGTCGACGCCGATGACCGTGACGTTGCCGCCGAGGGTGGTCATCTGCTTGCGCTGCCGGTCCGAGACCTCCTTGATGGGAAAGAGCACGACCATCGAGATGCGGTCGACGTTGTGGAACGCGTTGGCTACTGCAGAGCCAGTATCGCCGGAGGTGGCGGTCAGAATGACAAGTTGGCCTCCGCAGCCCCTGTCGGACAGTGCGCCGCCTTCCTGTGCGAGGAAGTAGCGCATCATCCGCGCCATCATCCGGGCCGCGAAGTCTTTGAAGCTCGCGGTCGGGCCCTGATCGAGACGCATGCGGAAGGTCCGGTCGTAGACCTTCTCCAGCGGGACTTCGTAGTTGTAGCACTCGGAGCAGAGCCGCATCAGCTCGTCGTCGGGAATCAAGCCCGGCGTGTAGCGCTTCAGTGCTGCGAACGCGATTTCAGGGTACGTCTTCTCGCGGAACCCGACAATCTCGTCGAGCGGGATCTCGGGAATCTCGCGTGGCATGTAGAGGCCCTTGTCCGGGGCCTGGCCCTGCAGCAGCGCGCCTTTCAAGTCGACGTCAGGGGAGTGGAGGTTCGTTGAGTAGAGGAGCCCCGGCATGCGCTACTTGGCGGTGCTCAACGCTTGATCTAGGTCGCTGATGATGTCGTCCGGGTGCTCGGCGCCGACCGAAAGGCGGATGAGGTCGGCGGGGACGTCGGCCTTCTTGCGCGCCTCCTCGCCCTGCAGCAGGTGGGTGGAGATGGCCGGGATTGTGGCCACGGTCTTGACCCGACCCAAGTCGGTGGCGCGCCAGATGAGCTCGAGCCGGTCGAACGCCTTACGCGCCGCGGCCGGGCCGCCCTTCACGCGGAATGACATCATGTGGGTGTAGCGGTTGACCCGCTTGCCGTAGCGCTCGTCGTGCTCGG
>CAZSUX010000042.1:0-13832 GCA_964610135.1 uncultured bacterium
GTTCCTGGATAACGCGACCGGCGTCGTGCAGCAGGCTAATCAAGTCCATCCGATGCCCGGGTACGGTGAACGTCCGTGTCACCATACCCTTCTCAACCCGGCGCAGCAGTTCGGCCCTGAGTTCGTCGATCCCTTCACCGGTCGCCCCGGAAACGAAAGCAGACCCGGCATAGCTCCGCTTCAGCCGCTTCAGCACGACATCGTCGAACACGCGGTCAGCCTTGGTGAAGACCATCATCACCGGTTGGTCTCCGGCCCCGATCTCCGACAGCGTATCATTGACCGCGTCGATCTTGCGGTCAACCTGCTCGTCGCCGGCGTCGACCACGTGCAACACCAGACTGGCGTCAAGTACCTGTGATAGCGTTGAACGGAAGCTGGCGACCAGTTGGGTGGGCAGGTGCCGAATGAACCCGACCGTGTCGGTGACGAGCACGTTCACGTTCCGCGCCAGTTCCCACGGCTTGGTGTTGGGGTCGAGCGTGGCGAACAGCTGGGCCGACACCTTCACGTCCGCGCTCGTCAGGCGGTTCAGCAGGGTGGACTTGCCCGCGTTGGTGTAGCCGGCGAGCACCAGCCGGAACATGTCGCTACGACGGTTGCGCTGGACCACTCGCTCCCGGTCGATTTTCCTCAGGTCCTTGCGCAAGGCCGTAATCCGCTGCTCGATCTTCCGGCGGTCGACTTCGAGCCGGGTCTCCCCCGGGCCGCGCGTACCGATGCCGCCGCCGAGCCTCGACATCTCGACGCCGAACCCGGTCAGTCTGGTCCGCTGGTATTCCAGTTGGGCCAGTTCCACCTGTATCTTGGCCTCGGCAGTCCGGGCGTGCAAAGCGAAGATGTCGAGAATCAGCGCCGCCCGATCAATGACCCGGACCTGGATTGCGTCCTCGAGGTTGCGCTGCTGAGTCGGAGTCAGTTCCTCGTCGAGGATCAGCAGGTCGATGCGGTAGGTTCGGCAGGTTGACCGGAGGTTCTCGACCATCCCTTTGCCCACGAGCGTCGCCGGGTCGAGTTTAGGTCTGACCTGAATCAAACGCTCGACCACGTCGCCACCGGCAGTGGCGGTCAGAGCGGCCAGCTCTTCGAGCGAATCCGACTTGGACCACCGTTCCCGGCTGGACGTCGCTACGCCGACCAGCAGAATCCGCCAGCTCACGAAGCGGAGCTCCGCTGCGCGAGCACATGGATGATGCGCTGGATGACGGTAGCGAAACTGCCGAGAGCAATGACGCCGAGGGCGACCGGCATCCAGGTGCGTCCGAGCACGAATGCCCCGAACAACAGGAAAAGCACCCTCACCGGTCGCTCAAACAGCCCGACCTTGCACTCCCGGCCCACGCCCTCAGCCCGGGCCCGAACATAGCTGACCATCAGCGAGAAGATGAGCGCGACAACCGCGAGCAGACCGAACCAAGATCCGCGGTAGTACCAGTAAAGCCCGACCAGCACCAGCGACTCGCTCAGCCGGTCGACGGTTGAGTCGATGAACGCGCCCAACGGGCTGGCGGTCCCGGTCCGGCGCGAGAGTTCGCCATCGAGCGTGTCGCATAGCCCGACTAGCGCCGCGAATGCGCCGCCGAGAACGAACCGGCCGGTCGCGAAGGAGTATCCGGCCGCGATGCTCAATGGCAACCCGAACAATGTCACGGTCGTAGGCGACACGCGCATCGCCGCCAGCAGGCTGACGAGCGGCGCAAGCAGCCTACGTCCGTGCTGTTTCGTCGCTTCCTTCATCTTCCTCTTCCCCGGCGCCGGCAACCACTACCACGGTCTCCCCCTTCAATTCCCGGTCACCGATCTGCGCCAGCACATCGATCATCTTGCCGCGCAGGACCTCCTCGAACCGCTTGGTCAGCTCGCGGCACACCACCACGTCCCGGTCGCCCCAGAGTTCAAGCATCTCCTCAAGCAGGCGCTTCACACGCCGGGCGGCCTCGCAATAGACAGTGGTCCGTTCTTCACCCTTGAGCGCGACCAGCCGCTTGCGCCGCCGACCGTCGCGCTTGGGCAGAAACCCCTCGAAGGCGAATCGGTCCGAAGGCAGGCCCGAGATGACCAGACCGGCGAGCAACGCCGACGCGCCGGGCACCGGGAAAACGGCAAGCCCGGCCCGGACCGCGGCCCTAATCAGGTAGAATCCAGGGTCCGAGATACCGGGCGTCCCGGCATCGGTGATGACTGCGATACGCCTGCCCTGCCGCAACTGCTCTAGCAATTCCGGCGTCCGGCTCACCTTGTTGTATTCGTGGTACGAAGTCAGCCGGTTCCGGATGTGAAAATGCTGAAGCAACAGACCGCTGTGCCTGGTATCCTCGCAGGCGATCAGGTCAACCGACTTCAGAACATCGACCGCTCGATGGGTCATGTCGCCGAGGTTGCCGATCGGGGTCGAGACAACGTACAGGCCTGGAGCAAGGCCACCGCCCTGTACCTCACCTGCCTGCAGGTTCAACTGCCCCACCTACAGGTCAAAGAACTCAACCTCAGCGGTATCTGTGTCGAGCATCGCGGCCGTGGCGCGGCCTGAGAGCCAGCCGCAGACTTCGCCCGGATTGACGATGACCGGTCGTCCACCCTCATGCCGCAACTTGTGCGTGTGGCCGTGCAGGTAGAAATCGCAGTCCGGTGCCGGACTCAGCGGCTTGTGGGAAACAACGATGCGCTTCCCGCCCAGATCAAAGCCGAACGGGCCGTCGTGCAGGGCGAAACCCAGTTCGTCCGCTCGCTCCCGCAGAGCCGCGCGGTCGCCATCGCAGTTGCCGTAGACCGCAACTACCGGCATGGTCAGGATACTCATCTCCTTGAGCACGAATTGCGCAACCACATCGCCACAGTGTACCACGCGGTCCGGCTTGAGCCGGTTGAACAAGTCCACGGCCACCCGCACCTTGTCCAGCCGGTCGTGCGTGTCCGATACGATTCCGATTCGGCTCATTGCAGCAGGTCGCGCAGCGGCTCAAACCTCCTTAGTCTGACCGGATGACGCAGCTTCTTGAGTGCCTTGGCCTCGATTTGCCGGACGCGCTCGCGGGTGATGTTGAATATCTGGCCGACCTCTTCCAGCGTCCTCGGACAGCCGTCACCGAGCCCGAACCTGAGCCTGAGCACCTTCTCTTCGCGCTTGGTCAGCACGGCAAGTGCCTCCTCGAGCTTCTCGCCCAAGAGCGATACGCCGGCGGCGTGGGACGGCGAGGCAGTCTTCTCGTCATAGATGAAGTCGCCGATGAAACTAGTTTCGTCGTCATCCACCGGCTTGTCCAGGGAGACGCCGAACTGCGATATCTTGGACAGCGCCTCGATCTTCTCCTTCGGGGTCGAAAGCCGCTGGGCCAGCTCGGCGATGGTCGCCTCCCGGCCCTGCTTCTGCATGAACTGACGCTGGATCTTCGCGACCTTGTTGATCGCGTCGATGATGTGGGCGGGAACACGCACGGTCCGCGACTGGTCGGCTATCGCCCGGGTAATCGCTTGCTTGATCCACCACGTGGCATAGGTCGAGAACTTGAACCCCTTACGGTAGTTGAACTTCTCGACCGCCTTGATGAGCCCGACGTTGCCTTCCTCCAACAGGTCGGCGAACTCTAGGCCGCGGTTCGCATACCGCTTGGCAATCGAGATGACCAGCCGTACGTTGCCTTCGATCATCTTGTCGCGGGCAGCGAGGATTCGGTTCTCGCAGAGCGCGATATCGATCAGCACCTTTCGGACGTCGGCCGTGTTCCGGTCGAGGAACGCGTGGCACTCGCGCAGCTTGCGCCGAATCTCACTGACCTCGGGCGTGCCCTCACGCCCCTCAGCCTTTGCCACCAGCAGATCGTGAGCCAGGCCGAGCGCTTCGGTACCCTTGTTCTTGAATTCGTCGATCAGATTGTTGATCAGGTGGTGCTGCAGCGACAGCGTCTGAACCCGGCTGAACACGATCTTCTTGGAATCGGCAATGTGCCGGCGAATCGCCGCTGAAGTCTTGCGCTGCTTCAGCTTCTCGATCCGGTCCGCCTCGCGACGGATGTCGCGGAGGCAGCGGATGAACCTCTGCCGGTCACGCCAGAGCGCCTTCTTGTCGAACAGGCACTCGAACTCGACCCGCGCAATCTGGTCCAGCGACTTGGTGCCTTCCTCGATCGACCAGCATTCCTCAACCAGGCGGCGCATCATCGATACCGGGTCGAACAGGTGTTTGATGATGCTCTTGTAGCCCTCCTCCATCTCCTTGGAGTAGCGTATCTCCTCTTCGCGCGTCAACAGCGGCAGCTTGGACAGCTCGCGGAAATAGGACTTGGTCGGATCTTCGGTACGCTGGATTATCGGCTTGGGCCCTTTCTGGAAGGCCGCCTCCGGTTCTTCCGCACGGGTCTCGGTCATCATGATGCCGCTGCGGACAAGACCGGCCACGACCTCTTCCAGCCGGTCGCTCGACATCAGGACATCATCCGGCACCAGGTCTTCCAGCTCCTCGTAGGTAATCCGCTTGTCGCCCGCCGCCTTCTCATACACGGTGTCGAGCCACGGCTCGCGCTCATCCGTTCCGCGCGCCTTACGTCCGCTGCCGCGCGGACGCCCCGGCCCGCGCTTCTTGCCTCGCCCCGCGTCCCCCGTCCCCCGTCCCCCGACCTTCGGAGGCCGGCCTCGCCGCTTGCGCTCCTTTTCACTCTTCATGGCGGCTACTCCTTTCTCTCGTAACTTCCTGAAGCAATTTGCTTCTTTCCATCTGTAGTTCTTCAACCGATGAATCTTCGCCTTTGGCGTGCGCTTCCTTAAGCCGGCGATCCAGCCACTTCGCCCGGAATCTCCTCAGCGCCTCCCGGAACTCAACCGGGGTCGGAACGTCGGCAAACGTCCACGCCGACACCATCTTGCGGACCTCCTCGTCCTCGATCAGACCAAGCACCGACCCCGCGTTGAAACCCGCATCATCACAGTGGTCGGCCGCCAACCGGGCAATCGGCCGCAGCTTCTCGTCGAGCAGGATATCCGCCAACCCAAGATCCCGGGCAATCCGCGCCAGTTCCCGGCTCTGAATCGCCGAACCCAGCAGTTTCTCTTCCACCCCGCGGGTCGGGCCGGTTCTGGACACGCCCGGCTTCTGCTGACCCGCACCACGGAGCAGGGTCACCTTGTTGACCCGGAACCGGTCGGCGATCCGATTCGCGTACAGCTCGCGAGTCGTATCATCGCCAATCAGCCGCAGCAGTCCGACGAGCTCAGCCAAGGCTGCCCGTTGGTCGGCGACCCGGGAGAAATCCCGGCCGGCAAGCGCGAACTCCACCCAGTCCTGCCCCTGTGCGAACAACTCGGAGAGCTTCTCCTTCCCGAGCTGACGGACATACGAGTCCGGATCAGTGCCGTCGGGCAGCAGCGCGACCTGCGGCTCAATCCCTGCTGCCAGCAGGACCTCGACGACCCTCCGGGCCGCCTTCCTGCCCGCCTTGTCCCCATCGAAACAGACCGTGATACGCGGATTGTACCTACGCAACAACTGGGCCTGGCTCGAGGTGAACGCCGTACCCAGCGGTGCCACGACCTGGTTGATGCCCGCGTTCACGAGCGACAGCATGTCGAAGTTGCCTTCGACGAGAACAGGTATCTGCTCACGTATGTATCCCTTGGCCTGAAATATCCCGTAGAGGCTTTCGCCCTTCCGGAAGATCGCCGTCTCCGGCGAATTCAGGTACTTCGGTTCGCTGTCATCCAGCACCCGTCCGCCGTAGGCAATGACCTTGCCCGACAAAGAGAATATCGGGAACATCAGCCGCCCGTGAAACCAGTCCACCAACCCCTCGCTGCCTGTCCCTCGACCCTCTACTCTTCTAAGCAGCCCGGCCTGGACCAGCAGTTCGTCAGGCCAGCCCCGGCGCTTCGCCTGCCCGCGCAGGAGGTTTCCGGCCGGGGCAAACCCCAGCCTGAATCTCCGGGCTGTCTCCGTGCTCAGTCCCCGCCTCTCCAAATAAGCCACCGCTGCCGGCGTCTTCTGCAGCTGCTGCTCGAAGAACTGACAAACCTGCTCGCAGATGCCGTACAGCGCCTGATTCTTGCCCGAGGACTTCTCGGATTCAACCGTGATGCCGAGTTTCTTCGCAAGAAACCTCACGGCCTCGGGGAATTCGAGCTTCTCGGTCACCATCACGAAGTTGATGGCCGTACCGCCAACCCCGCAACCGAAGCAATGGTATGTCTGCCGCTCCGGATTGACGTGGAACGACGGAGTTCGCTCCGAGTGAAACGGACACAGCCCCTTGTAGTACCGGCCTGCCTTCTTCAGCGGCACGTAGCCGCCGATCAGCTGCACGATGTCGGTCTGCATCCGCACCTGCTCAATGACCTCCTGCTTGATCACAGGGCGCTCTTCAGTTTCACCACTGTCACGCCGCTTCCGCCTGCCGCTGCCTCGGCCAGGTTGAAAGCCTCAATCCGGGAGTCCTTGCGCAACATGTCCCACAGCGCGCGGCGCAATACTCCCCCGCCCTTACCATGGACGATGGTGAGTTCGGCCGACCCGACCATCCGGGCCTCATCAAGGAACTTGGCCACAGCGTCGTCTGCTTCCTCCCGGGTCATTCCCCGTACGCTCAGTCTTGTATCGAACAGGTAAGGCTCTGGTTGAACCGTCTCCGGCTCCGGTTTCACTTCCGCCGGTTCTACCAGCCTCAGGTCTTCCGCTGCAAGCTCGACCTTTATCTGACCGAAGGCAACAGTCGCGCGGTTCTCGTTTGTTTCAACCACCACGCCCTGCCTTCGGAACGTATGCGACTCAACGAAGTCCCCGGCCTTGAGTCCTTCCGGTACCGCGCGCGGCAGTTCCGGTTCCTCCGGTTCAGCCTTCACGTCGGCCAGCGCCTGCTCGACCTGCTGCTTGGCCGCAACCACACTCTCATGGCTTGCCTTCTGTTCCTTTATCTGCCTGACCAGGTTCTCTATCTCTCGCCTCTTCTCCCTCAGGAAGCGCTCCTCCTCGGAACGAAGCCGCTCTGCGGCGGCCTTGGCCTCGGCCCGCGCCTCGCGCGACCGGGCCTCGTACTCCTGACGCAACTTCGCGACCTGTCGTTGCTCAAGTTCGGCCGCCGACCGGGTCACCCTGGCCCGGTGCAACTCATCGTCCAGCGACCTCAGCTTCGCGCCCATGTCCAGCCACTCACGGCCGATTCGAGTCCTCGCCCGCTCGATAATCTTCGCCGGCAGTCCGGCGCCCGCAGCAATCTCGAACGCGCTCGACTCTCCCGGGAACCCCATCTTCAACCGATACGTAGGCCCCTGTGACTGACGACTGACGATTGACGATTGACGATTCCCGGATGTCCCGGTATTCGACGTTCGACATTCGTCATTCGCCAATTCCTGTCGCCCCCACTCCATCGCCGCATTGGCCATACCCGGCTCATCCTGCGCGAACACTTTCAGCGCCCCGAAGTGAGTCGTCACCACGCTCTTCACCCCGCGGTCCCGGAGCGCCTCAAGCACCGCGACCGCCAGCGCCGCGCCTTCCTCCGGCGCCGTGGACGAACCAATCTCGTCAATCAACACCAGACTCTCCGCATCGGCCTTGTCCAGTATCTCCTTCAGTCTGCCGACGTGCGCGGTGAACGAGGAGAGGTCCGAGTCGAGTGACTGTTCGTCACCGATGTCGGCAAAGACCTTCCTGAACACCGGCATCCGTGTCCCGCTCGCCGCCGGCACGTACATCCCGGCATTGTACATCAGCGCCAGCAGCCCGACCGTCTTCAGCACAACCGTCTTGCCGCCGGCGTTCGGCCCGGAGATAAGCACCACCTGAGCCTCATCCGGGAAGCGCATGTCCAGCGGTACCACGCTGACCTTCCGATGCACCAGCAATGGATGCCTGGCCTTCAGCAGTTCGAGCCCGCCGTCCGAAGCCGGCTCAGGTCGGCGGCAATCAAACCTCGAAGCGAACCTGCGCTTGGCAACGAGGACGTCGAGCGCGCCCGCCACGACCAGGGCTGACGATAGTTCCGGCACGTGCTCGGCGACGAGTCGCGAGAGCGCTCGCAGAATTCGCGCCACCTCTTCGGTCTCGGCGTCCCGCAACTCCTGCAGTTCGTTCCCGTCCGATACGAACGACAGCGGCTCGACGAACAGGGTTGAACCGCTGCCCGAGCTGCCGTGAATCACGCCCGGCACACCGGCCCGGTGCTCGAGCAACAAGGGGAGCACAAACCGCCCGCCTCGTACCGTCGGTATGCCGCCGAACCAGCCCGGCTTGTCGGCCGCCATCCGTTCAAGCTTCCTGACCAGCGCATTACGCAGGCTCCTGAGCCGGCGCCTGATGTCGGCCAGCTCCGGCGTAGCCGAGTCACGGACAGCGCCGGCCTCGTCAATCGCGTCGTCAATGCCGCGTTCGAGCGACGGCTGTGGCACGAGGTCGTGTATCAACGACCGGACCTTGACGACATGCTGCCGCTGGTTCTGAAAGAACTCCCGGCACTTCCTGATGCCGCTGCACGCCAGCCGGACGCGCAGCAACTCCTCGCCGGTGAGCAGCCCGAACCCGCGCAGCTGCTCGAGCAGCGGCCGGACGTCCTTCACCTCGGCAAGCGGCGGCTCATCGCCGAGGCCTACGACCTCGTCCAGCCGGTCCAGCTCGGCCGCGACCTGCTGCGCATCCGCCACGGGCTCCAGCGCCAGGGCGCGCTCGCGGCCCATGTCGGTCTGACAGAGCCCGGCAAGGATTTCCCGCACGCGCGTGAAACCCAGCACCTCAAGCGTATGACTATCCAAATACGGCTCCATGGAGACTATCCCTCGCGGGAACTGTCCCCCGGCTCGTTCCTAGTACTCGTCGTTTTGTTTGCGGCGGAACGCCCGACGCCGTGACTCAGCCTGCTTCCGCTTCTTCTTTTCGCTCGGCTTCTCGAAGTACTCGCGGCGTTTCACTTCCCGCAGAATCCCGGCATTCTCGCATGCCCGTCGGAATCGACGGATGAAACTCTCGTAGGATTCGCCTTCCTTGACTGTAATACCTACCATGACTCGATAACACCTCCTCTCAAAGTCGTTAGAATCGACCCGGAAGAACAACACAAGAAGCTAAATGCCAGATTCCGCTGCTCAGCATCTCTCTATCCCAAGTCACCCAACAGGCCGAGAGTCATTGCCGCAACGGCAACCGCCGCGGTCTCAGCCCTTAGCCTTCTCGGCCCCAATGTGAACGGCAATGCTCCGGTGGCCTTCAGAGCGTCGATCTCCGCGGGCTCGAACCCGCCCTCCGGGCCAATCACAACCAGGACCGACTCGGCATCACGCCTCAGCACGACCCCCAACCCGGGTCCAGCTTCCTCTTCGTAGGCAACCAGAACCTGATCAAACTCGCCGTCCAACTTCAGCAGTCGGCTGAACTCGACCGGCGCGTCAATAGTCGGCAGCATCGTCCTGGTTGAGGACTTCAGCGCCGCGAGCGATACCGCGCCGAGCCGTTTGAGCCGGGCCGGGCTCAGTCGGCCGACCGTCCGTGCGCTCTGGAACGGAATGACACGGCTTACTCCCAACTCCGTCGCCTGGGCGCAAACCTGCGCCAGGTGGTCACCCTTCAGCGCCGCCTGCGCAATCGCGACCCGGTGCTTCGGTTCGCGCGCGCACCTGGTCTTTGACAGCACCCGGCCTGCCACTCGGCTAGCGGTCACCCCTGTCAACTCGACTTCGTGCTCGTGCCCCGCCCCGTCGACCACGCCGATGACATTCCCCACCTCGTGCCGCATCACCCGGCTGATATGACGGGCCTCGGGACCCGTAATCGTGAGCATCCCATCCCTGGGCGGCTCCAACCAGAAGTACGACTCCCGATGTCCGGCCGTTCCGTCACTTCTGACTTCTGCATTCTGACTTCTGACTTCTGACTTCGTTTTCACTGGGGCTTTCGAGGCCCCGGCGTTTCTTCGCTCTTCGACTCGTCCAGCTTCTTCAGCAGGCTCTTCTCCTCACGCGAGAGTCGCTTCGGCACGTGGATCACGACGCGAACCAATTCGTCGCCCACTCCGCCGTCAAGGTGCCTTATCCCGGCCCCGCGGATTCGCAGCACCGTCCCGGAGTGCGTGCCGGCCGGGACTTCGACCTCCTTCTCGCCATGCAGGACCGGCACCTTGAGCTTGCGGCCGAGGACCGCGGTCGCAATGCTGACCGGTAATTCGACCGCGATGTCATCGCTCTGTCTCAGGAAGAGCGGGTGCTCTTTCTCCTCGAACTGCACCAGCACGTCCCCGCTGCCGCCCGGGCCGAAGTGCCCCTCGCCGTGCAGAGGAAGGTAGTTGCCGGCCGAAACCCCGGCCGGAATCCTGACCTTCAGGGTTCGGGGCTTCCGAACCCGCCCCTCGCCGGAACAGGCCTTGCACGTCTCCTTCACTCGCTCGCCCGCGCCGCCGCAGTCCGGGCAAGGCTGGACCTGCACGAACTGGCCGAGGAAAGAACTCGACCGGCGCTGGACCTGACCCCGGCCGCTGCAGGTCGAGCAAGTCTCTTTGCCCTTCCCACCGACACCGGCACACTCCGGGCAACGCTCAAATCTTGTGAAGCTAAGCTCCTTGGTCACGGATTCGGCGATCTCCTCGAGGCTCAGCCGCACTGCTATCCGGATATCGCCGCCGCGAGCGCGCCGGCGCGACTGCGGTCGCCCGCCGACAAGCAGGTCGAACAGGCCGCCGCCTCCGCCCATACCGAAGCCCTGCAGCAGGTCTCCGAACAGGTCGGAGATGTCATCGACGTGCGTGAAGTCGCGACGGAAGTCGAACCCGCCCGGCCCGAATTGCCGCGACACGCCCTCATGCCCGTACGAATCGTAGAGCCTGCGCTTGTTCGAGTCGGCCAGGACTTCGTACGCCTCGGAGAGCTCCTTGAACTTCTCTTCGGCTTCGGCCCGCTTGTCCGGATTGCAGTCCGGGTGGTGTTCCTTAGCCAGCTTGCGGTACGCTGTCTTGACCTCTTCCTGTGAACAGCCGCGTTTAATGCCGAGGACTTCGTAGTAGTCGCGACGGGTCGTGGCCATGTCCTGTGCTAGCAACCCGCAAACCGGACGAGGATTCTACCACCGAGGCACAAAGACACAAAACCCAATCCGGACGAAGATGCTCTGCGTTCGTCCAGCCGTCTTGGCGGTTTCACTTCTGCGTCCGGGTTGTGGGAAAGATGAGGTGTCAAAGCCGGACGGCCGCCGTGCGGCGGCTCCTGCGTCCGGTCGAAAGCGCTGCGCGTCCGGCTCGCCCCGCTACTTCTTGTCCTCGTCGATAACGGTATAGTCGGCGTCGACCTTCTTTCCAGCGTCCTTCTCGGGCTCAGGCTCAGGGCCGGACGAGCCGGGCTGAGGCCCGGCCTCTTTCTGACGGTACATCTCTTCGGCCAGTTTGTAGCTCACCTTCTGCAGTTTCTCTATCGCCGTGTCTATCGCCGCCTTATCGTCGTTTCTCATTGTCTGGCGCAGGTTCGTGGTCGCCTCTTCGATCGAACGCCGGTCGACATCTGGGACCTTGTCGCCAAACTCCTTAAGGGTCTTCTCCGTCTGGTAGATAAGCGTATCGGCGCGGTTGCGGCTGTCAACAAGTTCGCGCCGCTTGCGGTCGTCGGACGCATGCGACTGCGCGTCGCTCACCATCCGGTCAACCTCGTCTTTCGCCAGGCCGGACGAGGCGGTGATCCGTATCGACTGCTCCTTGCCGGTCGCCTTGTCCTTGGCCGTCACGTGCAGGATTCCGTCCGCGTCGATGTCGAACGTCACCTCAATCTGCGGCGTGCCCCGCGGCGCCGGCGGGATACCGGACAGCTCGAACCGTCCCAGGGTCCGGTTGTCCGAAGCGAGCTCACGCTCGCCCTGCAGCACGTGGACCGTCACTGCCGGCTGGCCGTCCTCGGCGGTAGTGAACACCTGGCTCTTCCGGGTCGGAATCGTCGTGTTTCGGTCAATGACTTTGGTCATCACCCCGCCCAGAGTCTCAATGCCGAGCGACAACGGGGTTATGTCGAGCAGCACGACGTCCTTGACCTCACCGGCCAGCACCGCGCCCTGGATGGCCGCACCGATGGCGACGACCTCGTCCGGGTTGATACCCTTGTGCGGCTCCTTGCCGAAGAACTCCCGGACCATGGACTGGACCCGCGGCATGCGGGTCTGCCCGCCCACGAGAATCACCTCATCGATATCCTGCGGCGTGGCTTTGGCGTCGGTCAGCGCCTGTTTCACCGGGCCGAAGCTCCGCTGCACCAACTCCTCGACCAGCGCTTCAAGCTTCGACCGGGTCAGGCGTACGTCGATGTGCATCGGCCCCTTCTTCTCGTCGGACCAGATGAAAGGCAGATTGATGGATGTTTCCATCGAGCTCGACAGCTCGCACTTCGCCTTCTCCGCCGCCTCCTTCACCCGCTGCAGCGCGGTCTTGTCCGTCGCCAGATCGATGCCGTGCTCGTTCTTGAACTCATCGATGACCCAGTCCATTATCCGCTGGTCGAAATCGTCGCCGCCGAGGTGGGTGTCGCCGTTGGTCGATTTCACCTCGAACACACCCTCGCCGATTTCCAGAACCGAAATGTCGAACGTACCGCCACCGAGGTCGTAGATGGCAATCCGCTCCGTCTTCTTCTTGTCCAGACCGTACGCCAGAGCGGCCGCGGTCGGCTCGTTGATGATACGCAGCACGTCCAGGCCCGCGATCTTGCCTGCGTCCTTGGTCGCCTGCCGCTGAGAATCATTGAAGTACGCGGGAACCGTGATGACCGCCTTGGTCACTGCCTCGCCCAGGTATGCCTCAGCCGACTTCTTCAGGTACTGCAGGATCATCGCCGAAACCTCAGGCGGGGAAAGACGCTTGCCGTCCACGTCAACCCACGCATCGCCGTTCGCCGCCTCGACCACGTGGAACGGAACGCGCTTATGCTCCTCCTCGGTCTCGCTGTACCGCCGGCCCATGAACCGCTTGATTGAATAGACGGTTTGCTCGGGATTGATGACAGCCTGCCGTTTGGCCAGAGTGCCGACCAGCCGCTCCTTCCCCAGCGCCACGACTGAAGGCGTCGTTCTGCCGCCTTCCGGGTTGGGAATCACCACCGGCTGCCCGCGCTCCATCACCGCCACACACGAAAACGTCGTCCCGAGGTCTATACCGATAACCTTCGCCATCACTTTCCTCCTGTACCCGGAGCCGCACATCGACGCCGACTTCCGGCGCCGCCCGACTCAAGGCGCAAATCAACAATCTTCAATGCTCTAGTCATTAGACTCGCTATCCGAATCCTCGATTTCCTCTGCCCCCGCCGCCGAGTCCTGGCTTTCAGCCCTCGGCTTCTGACTTCCTTCAGGTGCCTTGGCAACCACGACTCCGGCCGGCCTCAGCACGCGCTCTCCACAGACATATCCCTTGCTGAGCTCGCTGACTACCGTGCCTGGCGTGTGCTCGTCGGTGTGCACGAAACTGATGGCCTCGGCCTTGCGCGGATCAAACTGAGTCCCGAGGCAGCTATACTCCTCTACTCCATGCTTCCTGAGCGCATCATGCAACTGACGGTCGATCAACTCCATGCCCTTCTGCAGACCTTCCACCGTGGTCCCAGTTCCTGTAACCCGAATCGCGCGATCGAAGTTGTCCAGCACAGGCAGCAGGTCCATGACCAGTGCCTCCAGACTCAGACGCCGGCTGACGTCGACGTCTCGCTCAAAACGCTTCCGGATGTTCTCAAAGTCGGCCAATGCACGTAAGTGCTCTTCCTGCATGCTCTTACACTCAGCGGACTTCTCCGCCAGCTGCTCATGTAGCCGGGTAACTGGGCCTTTTCTCACTTGCGCCATATGTAGTCATAAGGTTAGACATTCTAATGCTATACATAGATTCTCGCTCAACTGC
>CAZSUX010000043.1:0-13770 GCA_964610135.1 uncultured bacterium
AACGCTTCCTTCCCTGGAGAGAACCTCAGCTTGGCTCGGTCTGACTCTCCGGGCCCACAACTATCCCACCACGTAACCTGAGTAGTGCAAGCGTCGTGCCAAATCGCTGGCAGCACGCGCTCTTGCCCTAACGAGCTGTTCTTCTGGGCCTTACGACGTTTCAACACCGATTCACCGGGACCATAGTCTCTGAGTGGAAACGGCTTGCTGCGTGAATCTGCTGCAGCAATATGCGGCGGCAGTCGTGTTAGAGCCTGTGCTCGGCCATCTTGCGGCGCAGTGTGTCGCGGTGAATGCCGAGCAGTTCGGCGGCGTGAGTCTGGTTGTTTCCCGTCTTCTGGAGTGCTTCTTTGATGGCCTGGCGCTCGATATCCTGAAGGTTGAGTGTGCCGACCAGAGCCTGGAGCGGCCTCACGTCCGACGTTGTGGGTAGGCCGGGTATGGCGGTGTCGGCATCGCCTCGCGGGCTGGATGCTGGGGCGCTGGGTCGTGGGGTCTGGGTGTTGAGGAGTCGGACCATCCCCAGCGCCGGCATCACGTGGCCCAGGCCGATCTCGGCGCTGCCGTCGTACTGGGCGCGTTCGTACGCGCGCTCGATGATGTTCCGGAGCGTGCGGATGTTGCCGTCGAGCAACTGGTCACTGCCGTCAACGTGCTGTTGCACGACCTGGCGGATGAGCTTGACCGCGGTGCGCTCGATTCCCAGGTGGCGTTTGTGCCGGGGGTTGGCGTTCATTGTCTGGATAATGAAGCGGGCGAGGTCCTCGATGTCGGCCTCGACGTTTTCGGCCGGCTCGTTGTCCCAGCGCTCGCGGATCGATGGAATCGGGATGCAGTGCTGTACCAGCCGGCCGTAGAAGTCGGGCCGGAAACGGGTCTGAAGCTCGGGCACGGTCCGGTTCGTGGCGGCGATTATGCGCATGTCAATCCGTATTTCGTGGGAGCTGCCCACGCGCTTTATGCGGTGGTATTCCATCGCCCGGAGGAGTTTGACCTGTGTCTCCTGCCCGATGTCGCCGATTTCGTCGAGGAAGACGGTCGAACCTTGCGCCGACTCCAGTATTCCCGCCCGCTCGCCGGTAGCGCCCGTGAATGCACCACGCTGGTGCCCGAAGAGCTCGTCTTCCACCAAGTTGGGGCTGAGCGCCGCCATGTTGACGGTCAAGGGATACTCGCGGTCGGGGTCACCCTCGACGTGGCGGTAGCTGCAGCGGTGCAGGGCATTGGCCACGAGTTCCTTGCCCGCGCCCGGCCCGCCGAGCAGGAGCACGGTGGCGTCCGACGGGCCAATCCGTTCGATCTCGTAGGCAAGGAAGGCCATCTTGCGCGCACGGCCGATGACCATGTGGTGCTCGGTGGCCCAGTGGTTACGCTGTTCATCGGTCAGCGGCCGGATGGCGAGCGCGTCGATGGCAGCGGCAATCTTCGGGTAGTACTGCTCACCGACCGCGCTTTCCGGAACGAATGAGCAGAGGCCGTATCCGGGCCGGATGATGAATTCTGAGAACTCGCTGGTCGATTCCATCCCGATGCGGCAGGAGACGAAGATGACCGGCGCGATCCGGTCGATATTGTTCTGGCGGAGGTAACCGTATATCAGGAAGCCCTGCAGGGCCTTGATGTCGAGGGTGCGCTGCACGGGCTTGAGTACGTCCGGGTAGTCGACCAGTTTCCGCTCGTCCTTGGTGTGGCTGAAGTCGACGTCCTGGACGATGAGCGCGACGAACCGGGCTCGGTTCCGTTGGTACCATCGGCGGACCTCGGCAAAGCAATCCAGGTGGACGTAGTCAAACTCACGCGTCAGCCGTCCGTCTTCGTACTGACCGATGCCAGTGACAAGGCTTTCGTAGCTGGTCGCAAGGTCGTCGACCACCAGTATGGCCGGTTTAGCCATCGGCTGGAGTCCGGGTGTCAGTCAACTCGTTAAGTGTAGAGGCGACCGCTCGCAAGTCAAGGCGTTGAAAGCCGCGCCCGGGTTTCTTCGAGAACCGCGATGTAATCGGCGATGGAGAGCCACAGCTTCTCATACGGACCGCTCAGCGACCTGGCGTCCCCCGGGACTTCGATGCCGGACATGAGCAGGCGTGCGAGTTCTCGCAGTTGGCTCGTTATATGCGCGCGGCTGTCGGCCAACGGGACGTCGCGCGGGCTGTCCGACAAGAAGCGGATGAGAAGACGCCGGTTCCACTGGGTACTGACCGTGTAGCTGAGGATGATGTCCGCCCAGGAACCGGCGTGGCGGATGTGGTCGAGGATGATGTGTTCGAGCGTGCCCCGGACCTCGGGGCTGGCAAAAAGTCGGAATCGGTGATGGTAGTCCGGGCACTCGTGGTTGGGGACGACGATAAGCCTGACACCAGGGTCGTGTTCGAGCCGACGGTATCCGTCGAGGTTGATCTCGACGGGTTCGAGTTCCTGCCCGCGTGGCGCGCTCTGGGCCGTGGCCAGGATGAAGCTGAGCAAGGGCAGGGTTGGAGTGGAGTCGATCAGCCGGTTGACGGCGCCGGCGTAGGCATCGCGCAGATCCTTGCTGTCGGGACGTCCCAACCGCCCAAGGTCACGGTCTTGCTCGATCCCGTGGCGTCGGCGGATTTCGATAAGGCGGTGGATTGCGGCTGGGACATTGCCCTTGGACATGAAGTTGTGGTCGACTGCAAGGAGGTCCGCGGCCAGGGCCACCCGGGTCGCGACCGGCTGCCTTTCTATCTGCTGACCGGGCGCAGCGCGGCGGCGCAGGGAGTACAGGGCGAGCAAGCCAAGCCCGCCGCTCACGAGCACGACGACGAGTGCACCGGCCAGGGTGAGTGCGTTGCGGCGCCGGGTCGTGGCCCGGAATCGGTCAAGCACGCTCCGTTCCTGGCCGGCTTCGCCTGCGCCGGTTCCGCGCTCGAGCTCCCGCACGCGGCGAACGGCGCGGCGAACCATGTTGTCGTCCTGGCCGAGCGCCGCGCGCAGCAGTGCGCGTCGAGCCTGCTGGAGTTCCTCGGCCAGCTGCCCTGCCCGATTCACAAAGACGTCGATCCGCCAGCGTACGTCGGCCGCCGTGCGCAGTACAACCAGGTCGGGAAACGTGTCTTCATTGATCCGGAGCTGGACAACGCGGAGGAACCGGACCCCGCTGTATCCGGGAGAGTTATCGGCGGTGCCGGCCAGCCCCGGCGCGCAGACGAACAGGTTCTCCGGCCCGTAGCCGGTGCTGACCTGGAGCATCGGCCAGTCCTTCAGCAGGGCGAGGGTCTTAACCCGCGCCCCGGCCGCCAAGGGCAGAAACCGCCGCTCTTGGATTGGACCGCTGGAAACGAGTCTGGCCACGTAGCAGTGCCCTAGACGGTCGGTGCCGGCCGCATAGGCGTTCGAGCCACGGGCAGCGACTGCAGCCACCGGGCCTGGCAGTCCCGACGCCGCATTCGGAACGAGCCGACGTCCCTCGTCCCCGGTCAGCGCGTTGACGTAGCGCAGAGTCTCGCCGGTAACGACCAGCAGCACGGGGGTCGAGTCAAAGACGGCGCAGGCGATGCGCGGCCTCGGCGGGCGGCCCGCGCTCTTGAGTTCCGTGGTCGAGTCCGGTACCGGCCATCGGCAGCGAAGCTCCCGCTCCTGACGGACGTGGTAGACTTCGAGCCGCACGCCGTCGAAGAACACCAGCTCGGGGGCATCATCCTGGTCGAAATCGACGACGAAGGCGTCGCGCGGGGTGAATCCGGGCTTGAGGCGCACGGCGCTTGCCGAGTACTGCCAGAGCCTCTTGCTGATAGAGACCAGCCAAGGCTCGCCCCGCTGCCAGGCGCAGAAATCGATCCGGTTCTCGCCCTCGTCGACAAGGAAGAGGCTGTCAATCTCCGCCAGCCCGGGAACCGCCGACTTCCAGAGCGGCTGCCCGTTGCGGTTCCACGCCACCAGTTCACAGGCGCCGGGCCAAGACCTGGCCGCCAGAATCAGAGCAATATCGGACGCACCGCGGGCGGGCGTCGGTAAACCTACGAGCGCAGTGGCTCCGTTCGTGGCCCGGCCGAACTCGCGCAGGCTGTCGCCGGCCGAAACCGAGAGGACGCGTCCGTCGGCGAGCAAAAGGAACAGACGCTCGGTGTTGAATGTGCTCGCGCCGACCGCGGCCGAGACGACCGTAGCATTCAACGGCCGCGACCACTCCGGCGCCAGGACGCCTGCGCGGGCCGCGGAGAGCAGCAAGCCGAAGGAGAGCAGGAGCAGTCCGGGCGTCAACCGCCGCGGGTCGGTCTCTCTGCGCCTGCCATGCTGTATCATATAAGCCTAAACTGTAACCGGTCGGTTTCGGCTGTCAATCCGCGGCCGGGGAGCCTGTCTTGACTTTGGGAACCGGCTGGGGTTGAATTATCGCAGTGCAAAGCGTACGCACACATGTGCTTGTACTGCTGGCGGCCGGGTCGGTTGCGTCGGCCGGGTTCTGGGGATCCGAAGTGCTGATTGACAGCGGCGCCGTTGCCGCCTTCGACGCGACCGCCGACTCCAGCGGCGTAATCTGGGCGGCAATCGCGTACCCGGATAATGCGGTCGGGCTCTACTATTCGGGCGATTTCGGCTCTTCCTGGCACGGCCGCGGGGTTTTGCACGCCGAATCGGCGGTCCGGCAAGTACAACTGCTCTTCGGCCAAGGCGACTCCTCGTTCCTCTATCTGTTCCTGCTCGAGGCCGGGAACGGCGGTGACCTCTGGCTGGCCAGAATCCGGCCCGACTCGGGCGGCTTCACGCTCGCACCCGTCGCCGTGGGCCCGGACACGGTTGACGATTTCTCGGCCGCGCTCGATCGCGACGACCGCTACTACCTCTACTGCCTGTACGCGAACGAACACCGAACCGGCCGCACCGGCACCTTCACCCGTTCGCTCGACCACGGCGGGTCGTGGGAACCGGGCACCGACTGGTGGAACGCCTGGGACCCTTGCGTTTCATACACGACCGGTTCGACGGTTCACTGCGCCTGGCGCTACGCGCTCAATGGGGGCGAGGTTCACTACGCCTTCAACCGCCACTACGGGATGTCGGGCCACTGGTCGACGTATCGGGTCGTGAGCGACAGCTCCGCCGGGCAGTGCTTCGACCCGACGGTCGTGCAGGCCGACTCGAGCCCGGAGTCGCGGGCCGCGGTATGGATCTTCTACACGGTCGGGCGTCGCGACACGGCGACCCTCGACCTTCAGCACTCGGCCAGCTCCGACGGTGGCTGGAATTGGACCCCGGGTCTGCCGTTCGGCAACTCGTTCCGCGACGAGCAACAGCCGTGCCTCGCGGCCGACCTGTCCGGTCCGAACGACTATGTCAGTCTCTGTTACAGTTCCGGCAACCGGCATTTGGGGGATACGGTAGCGGCCTGGTGGACCTGTGCAAACTCCCACGACCTCGATGGCTGGCTTGAGCCGGTCAAGGTAAGCCGGTTCCCGCTCGCCGGACTTGCTCCGAAAGTAGTCTACGCGCCGCACGCGCCGATGAGGCTGCCGGGCGTGTTCTACAGCCAGCAGGCGGAAACCGGACCCTGGGGCGTCCGGTTTGCGGCGCCGTGGCTGGCCGCGGAGAGCGCGCCCGCCAACTCGCCCGTGCCGGTGGCCTGGCCCAATCCTTCAACCGGGCCGGTTCGACTCAGCGCGACCGTGACCGAGCCGGGCGACTATTCGCTGGCCGTGTACGATGCTACCGGGCGCCTCGTGTCAGACGTGTTTCGGGGGCGGCTGGAACCCGGCCCGCGGGTCTGGACCTGGAACCTGCGATCGCCGTCCGGCCGGCGAATTCCCGCCGGCACGTTCTTCGTCCGACTGATGGGTCCAGGTTTGTATTCCACCCGCCGGCTCGTCCTGCTCTAACGTCGCGGGTTGACATCGGTTTTTTCCTGACCATCATGTATGCATGAAACATGCATCTCGTCTGCTCAGTCTGGTCGTTATCGCCGCGGCTTTCGTGGTGCTGGCCGGGAGTTGCGACCAGAAGAACGCCCCGGAGCGCGCGTGGGACCGTGGAGCGTTCCGGCCCGTGCCCGAGAATATCGAGTCCTACTCGTTGCCTTCCGGCGTGACAGTCGGCACGATATCCAGCTACGAAGAAGTAGACTGGCCGTCTTCGTTTCTGCCCTTGTACATGACCGTCAGCAACAGCACCAGCAGCGACGTCCAGGTCACCTTCCCGGCCGGGCTCGTGTTCGGGACTTCGGACTCGATCTACCAGTACATGATGCTGCTCCAGGAATACGTTTTCACGGTGGCTGCCAGCGCGAATCTCGACACGGTCGTGCTGTCGACCTACTGCTGCAATGAGGACCTCGACGAACCCGACTACGAGGCGGACTACTCCATCCGCGGGCAGGAGTGGGACAAAGAAACCCAGGAGTTGCTCGACCTTCTCGCTCCCAAGACACTGGTCACCGGCGATGACAATATCGACCTGTTGCAGGAGGCTCTGTTCGAGATTACTGACTATGAGGGCCTGACCGACTCGACCAAGACGCAGCTTCAGGATCTGCCCTGATGGGCCCGCCGCGCTAGCGGCGGCAGTACCCCCGCTGTCCCGGCAGGGGATGGCGGCACTCGGCTGGGACTGGTGCGACGTCATCCTCGTTACCGGGGATGCGTACGTCGACCATCCCTCGTTCGGCAGTGCGGTAATCGCGCGGGTCCTGCTCGCCGCGGGATTCAGAGTCGGCGTTGTTGCCCAGCCGCGCTGGTCCGGGTCCGACGATTTCGCCGCTCTCGGCCGGCCGCGACTCTTCTTCGGAGTCACGGCCGGCAATGTCGATTCGCTCGTCGCCAACTACAGCTCAAGTATCCAGCGCCGGCGCGCTGACGACTTCTCTCCCGGCGGCAGGCCGGGCCTGCGCCCCAATCGCGCTACGACCGTCTACTGCAACCGCCTGCGGGAAACCTTCAAAGACGTGCCGCTCGTCATCGGCGGCATCGAGGCCAGCCTGCGCCGTCTGGCTCACTACGACTACTGGGAAAATACGGTCCGGCGCTCGCTGCTGCTGGATACGCGGGCCGACATCCTCCTTTACGGCATGGCGGAGAAAGGCGTGGTTGAAGTCGCCCGCCGCCTCACTTCTGTGTCCCCTGCCCCCCGACCCTCGCCCCTCGACCCGTCCCTTCTGGACGGCATTCCCGGCAGTTGCGTCAACCGCAGGGAACCGCCAGGCGACACAGTCGAGCTGCCCTCTTACGAGGAAGTCAGCGCGGACAAGGCGTCGTTCAACAAGGCCTTCCGCCTGTGGCATCACGAGGCCGACAACCCGGCCGGACGGATTGTTGCGCAGCCGCACGCCGACCGCTGGGTCGTGCACTACCCGCCGCCCGAACCGCTGTCCCGGGATGCGCTCGACCACGTCTACGACCTGCCGTACACCCGTCAGCCGCACCCGGACTACAGAGAGAAGATCCCGGCGCTCGAGACGGTCCGGTTCTCAATAACCTCGCACCGCGGCTGCCTTGGCTCCTGCGCCTTCTGTTCCCTCTCCGCGCACCAAGGCCGCATAATCCAGTGGCGCAGCCGGCGCTCGATACTGGCCGAGGCGGCGCGGATCACCCGGCTCGAAGGTTTCAGGGGACACATCACGGATGTCGGCGGCCCGACCGCGAACATGTACGGCGCGACCTGCGCGAAGATGAAGTCCGGACGCGTCTGCCCGGACCGCGAGTGCACCTGGCCCCAGCGCTGTCCGCACCTGCGCCTCGCGGCCAAAGAGGAACTAACCATGCTCGAGGCAGTTCGCACCCTGCCCGGTGTGAAGAAGGTCTCGGTCGGCAGCGGGTTCCGGTTCGACCTGCTCGACGACAAGCCGGACCTTGGCTACCTCGAACAACTCTGCCGCTACTACGTGTCGGGCCAGCTTAGAGTTGCGCCCGAGCACGTTTCCTCTCACGTCCTCGCCGCCATGCATAAACCATCTCACACATCATACCTGACTTTCCGCCGCCGTTTTGCTGAGACGAACCGGCGCCTCGGCCGGAAGCAGTATCTGATTCCCTACTTCATCTCCGGTCATCCCGGTGCTACGGTCGACGACGCGCTTGAGCTCGCCGAATATCTCGTGCGCACCGAGCGGCTCTTCATCCGCCAGGTCCAGCAGTTCACCCCGCTCCCGATGACCGCGGCGGCCGCGGCCTGGCATACCGGCAAGGACCCGTTCACCGCCCGGCCTCTCTACATCCCTCGCGACCCGAAGGAAGCGAGGCTTCAGCGTGCCCTCCTCCAACTCCACGAACCCGGGAACTACATCTACGCCGAGCGGGCGCTCCGGAAACTCGGCCGGCAGGACCTTATCCGCCGGCTCCGGTCCCTGAAACCGCTGCTGCGTCCGAAACGCGCCAGCGCTTCGTCTTGACAACATGCCCGATATGTCCTATAAGTCCTGTATGTGCCATTCGTCCCATCCCCGCATCCGAAAGGACGCTATGAAAGACTCCCTGTTCCGCAGCGCGGTTGCGCTAGCCCTGCTGTTGCTCGCCTGTGACCTGCTGCCGACGAGCGAGTTCGAGCCGACCGGCACGCAGTTCACGCTCAACTCGAACATCAACGTCGTCTCGATTACCGGCGACCCAGACATCAACAACATGGGCCCGATGACAATCGCCTTCAAGACGGTCTCGCGGACTTCCAGCATCGAAAGCGACGTGCTGCCGGCCGGGCTGCTGCTCGTACGGCGGAATAACCAGACCCAGCATTTGCTCTTTCTGAAGGACCAGCCGCTCACTGCCCAGACCTCGACGACAAAGACGCTGGTCGGCACCTTCTGCTGCAACAAGCACCGTACCATTCCTGACGCCGGCGATACGTTCGACCTCGGGCCTGTGGCCGACAATCCCGAGCTGCAGCAGATCGTCAGCCTTGTGAAGAACAAGGACGTCTCGCGCTCAACCGACATGTTCATGGTGCAGCGCGCGGTACAGATGGTCACCGACTCGACCGGCCTGACCCAGGCCTACATCGATTCCATCAACGCCTTGCCCGCGGATACGACCGACTAGTCCCGACCTGCGACCGTCTGCGCACGCCCGGCTTTCCGGGTGCGTCTGGATCTCAGCAGGAGCGGCTATCCTGAAGATTGACAGCAAGCCGGTCCTGAGGTAGGCTGAACAAGATAAACGGAGGAAAGATGAGAACAATGATCGCAGCACTGATCGGCATAACCCTGGTCGCAGACGGCGTCGGCTGTATCAAGGGCAAACCGGCAGGCCCGGCTTGGACGCGCTGGGGCATCACGAAACCGACAACTGAGGGCGACGCCGAGGCGAAGCTGGCTGAAGCACACCGTTTGCTCTACGAGCTCAAACTCGACTCGGCGCAGGCAGCCTACGAGAGCCTCGTCGCCAATCACGTTCAGAGCGCGGAGGCCCACCTTGGCCTGAGCATGGTGTACCGGTACGCAGGCCAGCGGGAGGCGGCACTGAACGGGGCGCGCGAGGCGTACAAGCTTGACCCCGACGCAGTCGGCGTGCTCCTCGATTACGCCGACCTGAATTTGCCCATTCGTACCGGACCGCTCCCGGACGTGAGCGATTCGGTCCGCTTCGCCGAGTCAGAACGGTGCAATCTCAAGGCTGCGGCCTCGACCCACCCGTTCAACGCACACGCCCACGTCTCGCTCTGGGTCAGCTACATGGTGCAGGGGCGATTGGCCGATGCGCGGCACCAGGCGTTCGAGCTCAGCCGGAAGCACTATTACCCGCAGCCGCTGCTCGACTTCGCCCGTAACCTCCTGGTCGGCCTCGAGCCGGACGCCATCCTCTTCACCAACGGCGACAACGACACCTACCCGCTTTGGGTACTACAGAATGCCCGCGACCCGTTCCGGCCGGACGTGACCGTCACCAACCTGAGCCTGCTCAACATCCCGGCGATCGTGCAGATGATGAAAGACTCGCTCGGTCTGCCGATCTCCCTCACCGACGATGAGATCCTGACCCTGGCGCCGAGGGAAAGCCCAACCGGCACAGGCATGGAACTGCCGTCGCAGCGGGTGACCGCGAACATAATCGCCAACGCGGCTGAGGCGAAACGTCCGGTCTACTTCGCGGTGACTGTCAGCAAGGGAATGACCGTCCCCTACGCGGACCGGCTGGTTCTCGAAGGCCTGGTCAACCGTGTGGTCGAGGGCAAACCCGCTGCAACGGTGGACGTCGAGCGCATCAACGAAAACCTGACGAAGAACTACCGGCTCGACTGGCCCGAGAAGCTGCCGGAGTGGCCGGCGGACATGTCGCCGATTACTCGGAGGATCGCGCCCCTGGCCATGAACTACGCGAACATCTACGTCCAACTGGCCTCGGCCTACGACTCGCTGGGCCGCAAGGCCGAAGCGGCTGCAGCCTGGCCTGAAGCGGTCACCTGGATGCTGCGGGATGAAAGGAAAGAGGCAGCCGCCGCCGCAGTTGAGGAATGGCTCAGGCGCTCGCCGGACGATGCGGCGGCGAAGAAGCTGAAGGCCGAACTGAAGGAAGCAGGAAAGACCGACTGAATCCAGACAGACTGGGCTGCTCCGGCGCCGGCCATGGGTCGGCGGATAATCGGCGGGAGGCGGGCAGAACCCGCCTCCCGCATTGTTGCTCGGTCTGACTACCTCGCCACGATGACCTTGGTGACCCTGCTCGACACCTCGTCCGATAGACGCAGGAAGTAGGCACCGGCCTCGACCCCGGCAAGGTCCCAGCTAGCACGCCCCGTCCCGGTCAGGCGGCTCGCTATCTCTGCAACCAGCCTGCCATTCACGTCAAACGCGGCCAGCCGCGCGCAACGCCCAGCCGGAACCGCGTAAGCGATGTCAGTCCTACCGAACGCGGGGCTGCGGATCTCGAGCTTCGCGCTGCGAATCTGCGCCCCGGTCTCGGGTTCGGCTACGCCCGCCTGGTAGGGCTCGCAGAGGAAGTTGTCGATGTACCAGCCCTCCGCCTGCACGCTGTTGTCGGAGAGGAACCGGAATCCGACCCGGATGGTCTGGCCCGACCAGTCGGTAAGCGGGAACTGCACGTGCTCCCAGTCCGAGTTCGTACCCGTGTAGCTGGCAAGCGGTATCCAGAACTTCGAGCCGTTGTTGATTTCCGGCATACAGTAATCGTAGTCCTGCTCGACGTTGTACCACTGGTCGAAAGAAAGCCGGGCTGAGTCACCGGACACAAAGTACGGCGTCACCAGCCGGGCGATGTTCTCGGCCGTATACTGCCAGGAGTTCTCGACTCCGCAGTACCAGCTGTTCGACGGCGACTGGCTCCGATGCGCTGTCTGGTGCCAGTTGTCACTCGTGCCGGAATGGGTCCAGCCATTCGTGCCCCGCTCCGCGTCGTCCGAGAATCCGCGGTTGGTTGTCACCAACAGCGGGAAGCTGACGGTGTTGGTGTAGCCGTTCGCGCCGCTGATCGCCAAGTCCATCGTCGCCAGATGGTCGTTCGGACACGCGGAATCCACGTGGACGACGAACGGCGTCTGTGACAAGACATCCTCGCCCAGCGCAATCGTGCCGAACGACGCATTCGGGGTCGTGACGTCGATGTCCGGGTCCGATGTCGAAAGCACTGCGCTCACCGAGTCCGCGAAACCGGACCCGCGGTTCGTCAGTGCGACCGTCAGGTTGACGTCGGCTCCCGGCTCCGCAAACGCGCTTTCGTACGCGCGATACTCCAGCTCCGGCACCTGGTACACGCCGATGCGTGCACCCTGGTACATCGCCTTGGTCGAGTTGTTCTGAACGAACCCCACGAAGTTGCAGTTCCGCGCCACCCAGGCTGCGTCGACCGTGAAATCGCGGGTCCTCGCTATGGAGTCATTGGCCGGAACCGTTACCGCCTCGCCGGTGGCGTCGGGCAGCATATTCCGCTCGACGTGGTGCAGGCTGTCGAGCCCGTACCACACATAGTAGATGTGGCTCTCGCAGAGCGCGATCTGCAACTGCCCGCTAACGTCGGTCCCAGTTGTGTTCCTGACTTTGACATCGAGCCGGCCCTGCCTTGTCGTCGAGTCATAGGAGCAGGCCAGGTCGATTTCGAGCGGACTGGGTACGGTCTTGTGCTGGTCGAAGTAGGCCCGGTATGTCGGGTACATCGTGCCGTTCGTGATTCCGCCGACGACCTGGTGGTCGCCATCAAGCTGGACGTACGGCGTGCCGGAAACGCCGTAGAAAGAGAACCGGGCGGTTGCCGCCGCATTCTGGAACGCGTCGCCGGAGTGGTAGGCGATCGTCACTACCGAGTCGAACGCCGCTGCCTCAAGCTCGCACAGCCCACGGGCTGCGCCTGGGCAGTACGGTCAGCCCTGGGCCCGGGTCAACTCCTCATTCACCATTACGCGCTGGGACCCCAGCGCAAGCAACGGCAGCAGGATGAGTACCGCCAGCAGTATCTTCTTCGTCATCGTTTCCTCCCTGACAGAAGTTGTTTCCGACCAAAAGGCGCGTCGGCAACGCCTCAAGATGCCTCGGTGTCGCTTCCACTCTACAACGATTCTAGTGGGTCAACCCCCGCGGTCAATCCGTGCCGGCGAAGGTCATCGGCTGATTCCGAGGCCGGCTCCGACGGTCGTCTCGTGGACCTTCTTGACCACCGTACAGATACGTTCGAGGTCCTGCTCGGTCAACGCCGACCCGCTGGGCAGGCAAAGCCCATGCTCGAACAGCTGCTCTGAAACACCTCCTCCACGGGCGCGACAACCCTTGAAGACCGGTTGCAGGTGCATCGGCTTCCAGAGAGGCCGGGCCTCGATGTTCTCCTTCTCCAGAGCGAGCCGTACGTCCTCGCGGGTCGCGCCGAACGCCTCCGGGTCAATCGTCAGGCACGTTAGCCAGCGCGTACATCTGCCGAACGGCGCCTCGGGCATGAACTCGATTCCCGGCAGGTCACCCAGTGCGTGGCAGTAGAACTCGAAGTTACGCCTGCGGGCGGCGATGCGCTGGGGCAGGACCAGAAGCTGACCCCTTCCGATCGCGGCGAGGATGTTGCTCATCCGGTAATTGAAACCAATCTCGGAGTGCTGATAGTGCGGAGCCGGGTCTCTCGCCTGCGTGGCGAGAAACCGTGCCCGCTCGATGATCGCCTTGTCGTGCGACACGAGCATCCCGCCGCCGGAGGTCGTCAGTATCTTGTTGCCGTTAAACGAAAACGCCGCTGCCGCGCCAAAACTGCCAGCGGCGCGAGTAGAGATTGAGGTAGAGGCTGAGATTGAGACCGGAGCCGAACCGGATTCCTTCTCCTTGACCTTGACCTTTGCCTTAACCTCTCCCCAGTATGTTGCTCCCAGCGCCTCGGCCGCGTCCTCAATCAGCGGCACCTCAAACTCATTGCAGCACTGGACAATCGGGTCATAGTCCGCACACTGACCATACAGGTCAACCACAATCACGGCGCGCGGCGGCTTGCCCCGTCTCGCGCAGGCGGCGAGTTCCTCACGCAGGAAACCCGGGTCCATGTTCCAAGTCGCGGCGTCACAGTCAATGAACACCGGAATCCCGCCCTCATAGGCAATCGCATTTGCGCTGGCCGAGAAAGTGAATGTGGAACAGAGAATCTCGTTCCCTCGTCCATCGTCCTTCGTTCTTCGTCCCCGAGCCCCCGTCCCCCGTCCCCTGCCCCCCGTCAGAATCCTCAACGCAAGATGCAGCGCCGCGGTGCCTGACGACAGTGCGGTAGCATACAACGGGCCGGAGACCGGCCCGCGTCCACCGTCCATCGTCCTTCGTCCATCGTCGGCGCCAAAGGTGACCTGAACGAACTCTCGCTCAAACGCATCCACGTGCGGCCCGAGCGGCGCTATCCAGTTCGACTGAAACGC
>CAZSUX010000044.1:0-13625 GCA_964610135.1 uncultured bacterium
AGCGGTACGTGAGCTGGGTTCAGAACGTCGTGAGACAGTTCGGACTCTATCCATCGTGGGCGTAGGAAACTTGAGGGGAGCTGCTCATAGTACGAGAGGACCTGAGTGGACGTACCTCTGATGTACGAGCTGTCCTGCCAAGGGCACTGCTCGGTAGTCAAGTACGGAAGGGATAACCGCTGAAGGCATCTAAGCGGGAAGCCCACCCCAAGATTAGGTTTCCCGTGTGACCCCCGCAAGGGGAGTCACCCTGAAGGCTCCTGGTAGACTACCAGGTAATAGGCCACAGGTGGAAGCGCAGCAATGCGTGTAGCCGAGTGGTACTAATCAGCCGTGCGGCTTGAGATTTCGGTCTGCCTCTTCTCCTTTATTAACATTCTGGAGTCTGACATTCCCGGCGGTGATTCCGGAGGGGCCACACCTCTTCCCATTCCGAACAGAGACGTTAAGCCCTCCAGGGCCGATGGTACTGTGCTGGTAACGGCATGGGAGAGTAGGTCGCTGCCGGGTTTTCTGTTGGCTCTTTTGTGGCAAATGGTCGGGTCAGAACCGCCAGGACCCGATAACGGGGGGCTTCGGTTCGGCGGACATGCCGGAGTCACGGGCCGGATTCGCGGTCCGAGTCTTTTTTTGTTGACATGAATGCCGAGGGGGTTATCATCTCAGCGAGTATGGTACTCGCGATGCGCTATAGAACAATTCGGACCCAGTCTGGAGCGTTCCAGAGTGCGTCGCGGTCTGCCTGCTCATCCGAAATCCAAAAAAGAGAGGAGGTGAAACCCAATGAATAAGAAGGGCTTCACACTGATAGAGCTTCTCGTCGTTATCCTGATCATCGGTATCCTGCTCGCCCTCATCATCCCCAACTTCGTGCTGTTCCAGGAGCGCGCTCGCCGTACCTCCGTGAAGAACAACATGCACGTCATCCAGACGTGCCTCGAAGCGTACGCGACCGACCACAACGGCAACTACCCGAGTGACGAGTCGGACTGGACCGACGTCGAGGACATCTTCTTCGCGTACTTCCCGGGCGGAGACCCGATCGGGATAGACGGCTCGCCGATCTACGGAACGGCGCCGATCAACCCCTACACCGGCATCCGCTACAACTACGAAGACGAGGACATGCTGTACCTCACCGACGGTCTTGACGAACAGGGCATGAACGCTCAGGTTCGCAGCGACGATGATGACTGCCCGTACCTCGACCTTGCGGCGGAGAACGATCTGCAGGGCACGATCATGGTGCTCGGCTACGTCTACGACACGAACCCGCTCGAGGTCGTTCAGGAATACGGCATCTGCGGCTACGGCCGTGACGTATCGAACCCGATGTTCGACCGCGACGAAGTGAACGAAGAGTTCATCTACTTCGTACTTCACAACTAGCGCTACATCGGTGGCAACTGGGCGGGGCCTCACGGCCCCGCCCATGCGTTTGGGGAGCGTCCCCTGTCCGCGTCGGAGCACGGGGATACCAGTCTGGCCCAGCGCCGTGGGGCAGTTCCCTCCGTCTCTTCAAGGGTCCGTCTGCCGTGGCGGTCAACCCTGTTGCGGCTGTCGTAGGGTTGCGGCCAGCTTGACACCGTTGCGACCACTTCTATAATCGCTCTGCGATGTCGAGTTACTCCGAACCGGTTATCAGTGTCACCAGGCTGAGTAAGGTCTACCGTTCCGGGCTGCGGATGAAGCGGGTCCAGGCGTTGGATGACATCGGCCTGGAGGTCGAACGCGGCGAGATATTCGGATTCCTCGGTCCGAACGGCGCCGGCAAGACGACGCTCATCAAGATCCTGATGGGACTGACCGAGCCCACGTCCGGCACAGCGCTGGTCTTCGGCCGCACGCCCCGCGATGCGGCGGCCAAGGCGAGGCTGGGATTCCTCCCGGAGTCGCCCTACTTCTACGACCACCTGACGGCCAGGGAGTTTCTGAGGTTGGCCGCCCGGCTCTCCGCGGTCCCGAAGTCGGAGGCAGCGGGCCGCGTCACCGGGATGCTGCGTCTGCTGCGCATGGAACGCGCCGCCGACGTTCAGATGCGGGGGTTCTCACGCGGCATGCTGCAGCGGATGGGAATTGCCCAGGCGCTGGTCGCCGACCCCGAACTCGTCGTGCTGGACGAGCCGATGGGCGGGCTTGACCCGGTCGGGCGCAAGGAATTCCGCGACATCATCGTTGACCTCCGCGAGCGGGGTAAGACCGTCTTCTTCTCCACGCATATTCTCTCCGACGTCGAGATGATCTGCGACCGCGTCGGCATCGTCATCGAGGGACGCATGGTCGAGGTCGGCCGTCTCAGCGAAATACTGACCGGCGATGTCGAGTCGATCGAAGTAACGGTCAAGGGGGTGACCGGGAAAACACAGAAGATACTCGAACGTGTATCCCAGCATTCGATCAAATCCGGTGACGAGCTGCTGCTGACGGTCAAGAACGGGGATGAAGTGGACAAGATCATGGCCATCTGCCGGGAAGTCGGCAGCATCCGGGTCGTCGGGATCGTGCCCCGCCGCCGGACGCTGGAGGACTACTTCATGGAGCACGTCGCCAAGACCGGGAGGGAGTCGTGATCGAGCGGGTATCCGGGGTGGCGCTGAACACGTTCCGCGAGTCGATACGAGACAAGGTACTCGTCACCCTGATCATCTTCGCGGTGCTCGTGATGGGCAGCGCCCGGGTGATACAGCCCCTGGCGCTCGGCGAGGAGGCCAAGATTGTCAAGGACCTCGGCCTCTCCGCGATCACGCTGTTCTGCGTCCTGATATCAGTCCTGGTCGGGGGCCGCATCGTGTACCGGGAAGTCGAGAAACGAACAATCTACATCATGCTGGCCAAGCCGGTCCGGCGCTGGGAGTTCATACTCGGCAAGTACGTCGGGCTGATGGCGGTCCTGGTCGCAAGCCTGGTCGTGATGACTGCCGCCTTCTATGCGATCCTGCTTGTCCTGGGCGTCGGAGCCCCATTGTACCTGTTGCTGGCAGTCCTGATGACGCTGTTCGAGCTTGCTATCCTGACGGCGGTCGCCGTGCTGTTCTCGACCTTCTCGACCCCGATCACCGGCGCGGTGTTCACGTTCGCCGTGTACTTCGTCGGCCACCTGACCCGGGACCTGAGGCTCCTGGCTGCGATGAGCCCGTCCCCGGTCGTCAAGGCGGTGAGCTACTTCTCCTACTATGTTCTGCCCAACCTGAGCAATTTCAACATCCGGCCGGAGGTCGTCTACGGCGCAGTGCTTGACCCGTCGGCGCTGCTGCTCTCAGCCTTGTACGCCCTGGTCTACACGGCGACGATGCTCCTGATAGCCGTTGTGATTTTCAACCGGAAGGAGTTCTAGCGCCGGTGCTGACCGAGGTTACGCCCCGACCCCGCGCGTCCGGGCGCGCGGGTCCGCTTGCCGGTATCCTGCCCGTGGTTCTGATCGTCTGGGGGTTCGTCGGTGCCTACCTGCTGCAGCTCTCGCTGGACCGGGCCGGCGAGAACCGGATGCGAGAGCGGGTGGTCGCAGAGATGGCGTACTTCCCGTCAGGCCGGTTCGTGCGGGGGGCCTCGATTGAGTATCAGAGCCTCGCCGCCGATTTCATCTGGCTCAGGGGAATTCAGTACTACGGCTTCCATCTGATGTCCGACCGCAAATACGAATGGCTGGGCCATGTGTTCAATATTCTCACGTCCCTCGACCCCGGGTTCATCGGCGCGTATCACTTCGGCGCGATTACCCTGGCCTGGGACGCAGGCAAACCGCATGAAGCCATCGACTTCCTTACCAGTGGTATGAAGGCGAACCCGATGAGCTGGCAGATTCCGTTCGACGCCGGCTTCATCTGCTATATGCTGCTGCGTGACTACGGCCGGGCGAGTACCTTCTTCGAGGTGGCAGCGAAGATGCCCAATGCCTGGTTCATTCTCACCCGCTGGGCCGCGATCGCCAAGGCCAAAGCCGGCGATTTCCGGACGGCTCGCCAGATGTGGGTTGATATCCTGACGGGCACCGAGAACCGAGCCCTCAAGGCGCTCGTAGTTCGCCAGCTCAAGAACCTCGACCTGTCCGAAGCAACCGACCGCCTCCAGGAGGCGGTCCATCGCTTCCAGCAGGACCGGCGGCGACTGCCGACCGACCTGCGTGAACTGACTGCGGCCGGGTATGTTGACCGGATCCCGGAGGAGCCGTTCGGCGGTCGTTTCTATCTGAAGGACGGCAAGGTCCTTACGACAACGCCGCCCAGCCAGCGGGAGTAGCGGCGGCTTAACTTGACAGACCGGCATTATTGCCCTATAACTGAAGCGAGGAGAAACTATGCGTGATCATGATAGAGGCTTTACCTTGGTAGAGCTGTTGGTTGTGATTCTGATTCTGGGCGTTATGATGGCAATGACGATTCCCAGAATTGCCGGTGTGCGTCAGCAGGCCCGCGAGGCCGCCATGAAGATGAACCTCCACAACGTTCAGGTGGTGATCGAGACATTCCACACCGAGCAGGGCTACTACGCCGAAGATTTCTACGAAGACGGCTACGGCTATTGCTTCCCCGGCGGAAAATACGACCAGCAGCTTGGCATGCTGCCGACGAATCCCTGGACCGGCCAGGAGATGGACCCGGATGAGTTCAACCCCGAGGACTACGACAGAGAAACCGACTTGAGTGACAATACTGAAGGCGGAGTGAACGACCAGTACGACTACCAGTACGGTGAAATCGTCTATGGCGTCTGGACGCCGGATGGCGCAGACTGGCCGACGGGATACGGACTGGTCGGAATCGGCCGGGGTGGCATCTCAATCCGGTCTTTTAACCAGGACGACGAAGCGATCATCTTCCTGCTGCACAGCTAGGAGTAAAAATGTCCCGGTTTTCATCCTTGACACGGCTGAGGCGCGTTCCTATAATTCACGCAGTGAACAGCACTTCACGCGTCGAGCGCGGGTTCACGCTCGTCGAACTACTGGTAGTCATATCGGTACTGGGGATTATCCTTGCCTTCTTCGTTCCCACAATTGTCGGCCGCGTAACGACCAACGCGCGCCGGACAGCAACCATCCAGGAAATGAGAATGCTCCGAGATGCGATTGCCGGCAACCCCGACATGACGATGGGCGGCGAGATGGTCGTGACCGGGTTCAAGAACGACTACGGCCGTTGGCCGCGCAACCTGGTTGAGCTCGTCACCAAAGACCCATTTGTCGATCCATACACGCCATACAACTATCCCGGCAAGGAGACGCTGGCGACCTGGGACCCCTACATCAAGAAGGGCTGGAATGGTCCCTATGTCCGGGAGGACGGCAACTTCGGCTACATGTCCGACGCGTGGGGCACGGACTACCGTTTCTACGCCGAGGGGAATGAGACGCTGGCGCTCTGGAGCGCGGGTCCGGACCAGATTTTCTTCGGCGACCCGGGCGGGATAGAACCCGATGATATCAAGGTGAACTTCTGATGGCTGCGACCAACCACGGCCGGGCTCGCGGCGTCACCCTGCTCGAGCTCCTGGTCGTGCTGATGATCCTGAGCATTATCCTCACCGCCGCGGTCAAAACCTGGGACGTGACGCTCGAGCGAGGTCGGGCTCAAACCACGGCCAGCAAACTGAACCAGCTCGTCAGCGTCATCGTCGGCGACCCTGACTACATTGTCGCCGGCCAGCGCGCGGATTTCGGATTCGTCGGCGACGAGGGGCGGTTGCCGAACAGCCTGCGGGAACTCGTGGTTCGTCCGACTCTCTCCGACAGCGTCTGGCGCGGGCCCTACATCCGGGCGACTTTCAATCAGTCAGATGACGGATACCGGATTGACGGTTGGGGAGATACGATAATCTACGGACTTGAGAGGTACGCCAGCAACGACAGTCTCTTCGTACGCAGCCTCGGCGGGCGCGGCTTCGCGGACAGAACCCGCTGGCAGACCTTGAACTTCCAGTACACCTATGACGACCTGGTGAACAACCAGGTGAAAGGCAGGATCGTAGACGTCCGAGGTGACCCGGCACCCGACTCCAAGAAACTCGGTCTCCTGGTGAGGCTCTATAGGCCCTTCGACGGCAAGCTCGAACCAATGGAACAGCCCGCCGCCGACACATTCCATTTCTTCGGCGTTCCCCAGGGGACGCACCGGCTTGTGGCTATGTACAAGTATTTCGTCCCACAGCCTGAGTCAGTAATGACCACCCAGGATGTGCCGGTCTATCCCGGCATCGGAGCGCTCCA
Source organism: uncultured bacterium (assembly GCA_964610135.1). GTDB lineage: Bacteria > Hydrothermota > Tepidihabitantia > Tepidihabitantales > Tepidihabitantaceae > UBA2258. Next base: position 6,203 of record CAZSUX010000044.1, read on the forward strand.
CATCACGATGCGGCTCCCCGCCGACTGGGACGAACTGCCGTGACAAGGAAGTGTGACATGAAAGGCAGGCAGGGCTTCACTTTGATGGAACTGCTGGTGGTGTTGCTCATCATCGGCATTCTGAGCACGGTCGCGCTCCGGACGATTGACGCGACCCGGGACCGGTCGCTGTTCGACCAGACCACGAAGGAAATGAACCAACTGGTCCAGGCGATTGTCGGCAACCCGGACCTGAGTTACGACGGCCGGCGCGTGGATTTCGGATACTTCGGGGACATGGAGAGGCTGCCGGACGACCCGAGAGACCTGGTGCGCAACTCCGGCGACCCTGCCTGGCACGGTCCCTACCTGCGCATCATGGCTGTCGGCGACACGGCCGGCTTCCTGTATGACGGATGGGGTAACTTGTACAACTTCAACATGAATCAGGGTGAGATTGGCAGCGGTGGCAACGGCAAATTCCCGATGACCATGAAGATAGTCGATGACCTGTCGCAGTTGTACAACAACACCATCAGCGGCACAATCACCGACATCGACGGCAACCCGCCGGGCACTCAGTCATTGCCGCTTTTCGCCGTTTGGCTGTTCTACAACAATCCCGCCGCCCATGCTGGAAGGGAATCTGTGCCCGTGGTTCCAGACCCTGGTGGATATTACGAGTTCTCGCAGATGACGCCCGGCGGGCCCATAGACGTGCCGATCGGCATACGCAAGTTGGTTGCACGTACGGCGACGGAGGCACTCACGCGCTATGTGACGGTGCTGCCACGCTCCAAGACAATTGTTGACTTCAAGTTCAGCCGGTCGTTCTGGAACAAGCTGCGGATGGTCGGCGCGCCGAAGCTCACACCGGATAGCAAAGGCTTCCTGATCCAAGTCGTGAACGACCAGCCGGACGATGTCATCGTCAGTTCGATCAATTTCTTGTCGACATCGGCGCCATTGTACATGAGGGACTTCCGCATCGAGGCGGACCACATCCTGACTGGAAGCGGGCTCCCCGGCACCGGTCCAGGTGATACCCTCAGCTTCACGGCGCCGGTGACGATTGCGGCGAACGATGCGCAGTTGGTTGAGCTGTCCTTTGCGGATTTCCACGTTGACTCTTTGGGGACAGACACGTCCGTTGTCGTGACCGGTAACACATTTGAGTTTCGTTTCAGTGACGGCTCGGAGATAACCGTCAACCCTTGAGGTTAGAGATGATAAGGAGGAATATTGGCAACCGGTAGCATCTTCGGCAACCTATTCGGGGGCGGCGGCAAAGGCACGCTCTGCATAGATATCGGTTCCAATTCGGTGAAGTTCGTGAAGATGGAAGGCGGCCGCGTCACCGACTACGGGTTCAAGGAGATCGGTGAGGCATTTGACGTTCCTTCCATCCTGCGCGAACTGGTGAAGGACTACAAACCCGGCGAGGTGTTCAGCTTCGTGTCGGGGCCGTCGGTGAGTCTGCGCCAGGCCCCGTTCCCGAAGATGGGCCGCCGCGAGCTGAGGGACGCAATCATGCTCCGGCTGGAGAAGTACTCGCCGTTCACCGTCGACGAGGCGATCCTTGACTTCAAGGCCCTCGGCCCGGTGCGCGAGGCCGGCGCGATCAAGGACAACGTGATGGTCGTGGCCGCGCGCAAGGACATCGTATCCGACCACATCTCGACCCTGCGCAAGGCCGGCCTCGAGCCTTCCGGCATCAGCGTCATTCCCTTCGCCCTGCAGGCGGCAGTGCGGAAGTTCGGCCGGGTGCGGTCGGACGAGACCATCTGCCTGCTCGACATCGGGGCTGAGTTCACCGACATGATCTTCATGAAAGGTGAGCGGCTTGACCTCGCCCGGACGATAACGACCGCCGGCAACGCCGTCACCGAAGCCATGACGGTTGCCATCACCACCGAGGAAGGGCAGCTGGCACTCGACGCCTACGACGCCGAGAACATGAAGCGGAAGTACGGCCTGCCGTCGGAGGATTCTGCGGACCGGTTGCCATCCGGGATCATGGTGAAGCGGCTGGCGACGCTGCAGCGGCCCGCCCTCGAGCGGTTCGTGGCCGAGATCAATCGTTCAATCGATTACTACCGGCGTGAGTTCGGCGAAACGAAGATCGACCGGCTGTTGCTTTGCGGCGGCACCGCAACGATGAAGGGCCTGCGCGAGTACATCCAGACCAGCCTCGGCATCACCACCCAGTTGTTCGACCCGTTCAAGGAAGGCGGGCTCTACAAGAAGGGCACGACCCCCGAGACCGAGTTCGGATACCGGCTGGTGACGGCGCTGGGGCTGGCCTACGACCACACGGCGGTTGACCTGCTGCCGGTCGAGATGAAGACCGGGAAGTTCATCGCCCGGGACATCCGGCTGGCGGTTGCCGGCGGCGTGCTCTGGGTCGGGCTCTTGGTCGTCGTGTACGTCGTGGTAGCCGGCTGGTCGCAGGCCTCGGCCATGCAGGTCAGCCGACTGAAGCGCGACCTGAAGGCGACCGAGGATGCGAACAAGGAGTACTTCGCGATCGAGGCCCAGATAAAAGAGATGGAAGCCAGGCAGCGTAGCCTGACCGCGGTCGTCGGCGAGGAGATTATCTCGGTGCCGGTGCTGGCCGGAGTCACCAGGATGATACCGGACAACATCCAGCTCAACTCCCTGGCTCTGACCGGACAGCGGACGGTGAAGATGACCGGTGTGGTATCGGCCGATCCGTTCCTGCTCGACATCGACCTCTCCCAGTTCATGATTGACCTCGAAAACAACGCCGGATTTCAGCAGGTTCAGCTCGTGTCGAAGAACCGAAGTACGCTCCAGGGCGAAGCGATGCTGGAGTTTGAAATCCAGTGCGTAACGGAGTAAACCATGGCATTACTTGAGAGACGGGTACTGATTATCGGTTTGGCGGTCTACCTGGTGCTGGGTATCCTCGCAGTGTTCCTGTTGTACCAGCCGCGACTGAAGTCCCGGCAGCAGAACTCCGCCCAGGCCGCCCAGCTGCAGCGGCAGCTCGATGAAACACGAGCCCGGGTCAAGGGTATCGGCAAGCTGCGCGAGCGTGCGGCCGAGTTGCAGCAGGCGAACGCTCAGTTCATCGCGCGGGTCGTGCCGCGCTCGCAGATGCTCTCGATGCTGCGGCAGTTGGCACAGCTGGCGGCAGACCGGAAGGTGCGGTTCCTTGAGATCGCCCCGCCGTCGCTTGATTCACTGCTGCAGCAGGAGACCCCAACTGCGCCATTGCGCACGGTGCCGTTCATGGTTACCGTTCAGGGGCGCTACATCGACATCGGCCAGTACGTCGAAAGCCTCGACAAGTTCCCGTATTTCGTGCGCGTGCCCGACTTTGAGGTCAGCGCGCGCGAGGACATTCGTCCCGAAGTCGAGGCCAAGCTGCTGGTCAACCTCGTCGCCTCAAGCCTGGCCATGGGTGGAAAGCTATGAGAAGAATTGTCCTCGTCCTGGTGCTGGTTGCGGTGCTGGCCATTGCCGGCTACATGCTGCTGCGGCCGAAGCGGGCTTCCGCGCGGGCGAAGTCCAAGACCGCGCTAACGGATTCGACCGGGGCTGCCGGGACGAGCGCCCAGGCCGTCCGTCCCGCCAGCAGGAAAGCCGGCAAGGTCGCCGGTACCCTCAAGGCGAGCACAAAGGAAGAACGTCGCGCCAAGGCGAAGCAGATAAAGGCCGAGGAGCGCGCCCGCAAGAGGGAGCTGAAACGCCAGGAGCGCGAGAAGAAGCGGATGCTGAAGAAAGCCGCTCGCAGCCGAGGCCGCCGTTCTACCCGCAAGGGCGAGCTCTACGTGCTCAAGGCGGTCGTTGTTCTTGGCAGCGGGAACTACGCGCTGGTTGACGGGCGAAAGGTACAAGTCGGCGACTTCGTGCTCGGTCGGAAGATAGTCGGGATCAGTCCGGACCGCATTGAGATTGAGGCGTTCGGCAAGCGCAGCACAGTCCGAGTCGGCGAGAGCCTGCTGCCTTCATCGTACGCTCCGTGACGCGCAGGTAGATTGATGCGATTTTTCAACAAGGCGTCTGCCGGTATGCTGATGCAGAAAGGGGTATCTTGAGACAGAGGATTCTTATTCTTTTGGGCATAGCCGTGGCGGTGCTGGCGCTCTACACCTTCGTGCTCCGGCCGCAGCCGGAACTGAAGGGCGTGAGCGCGGCGGCGGCCGAGGCGACCGGCGCCAAGACCAAGGCCGTCCAGCCGGCACCGACGGCCACGGATGCGGCCGCGAAACCCGCGGCGGCAACCGGCGCGCTGACGCCGAAGGTGCTGCCACCGGAAACCTGGGGCACGGACCCGTTTGTCCGCGACTGGGTCATGGTGAACGAACTGGCTAATCTCAGACTTAAGGCAATCACGCTCGGCGGCGAACGTCCGTACGCCCTGATCAACGACCAGATCCTGCAGATCGGCGACGAGATCAGCGGCAAGCGGGTCGCCAATATCGAGAGTGATAACGTAACACTGGAGCAGGGCGGACGGACGTTCACCTTGCTGCTGGGGGAGTGACAATATGACCAGGAAAACAGCAATTCCATTCCTTGCAGTCGTCTGCCTCTGCTCGGTGCTGCTAGCGCAGGAGCCGGTCAACGTCACCGGCGTCGCGGTAGACAAGCTGCTTGGGAGCGTTCGCGTAACCGTCGCGTGCACCGGCAATCCCAACGTGAGTTCGTTCGTTTCCACCGACCCGCCGTCCCTGGTGGTCGATATCATGGGCGCGACATCGAAGCTCAAGCAGAGCCGGATCGAGTCAGGATACTACCCGGTGACGGCCGTGACCGTGGAGCCGAGCGAGGCGGCCGCCGGACTGCGGGTAAGGATCTGGCTGCGCGACCCGGTCGAGCACAAGGTGACAGTAGAGAATGGTCTCGTGGTCGCGGAGTTGGACACGCGGCCGATGTCGCCGGCCCCGGTTCTGGTTGACAACGACCCGTTTACCGGCAAGCGGCTGACGCTCTATGTCAAGGATGCGGACCTGACTGACGTACTGCGGATGATTGCCAGCCAGTTCAACCTGAACCTGCTGGCGACGCAGGACGTCAAGTCGGTCATCACCGTCCGGCTGAGCGACGTGCCGCTGCGCATGGGGCTGGAAGCTCTGCTGAAGGCGGGCCTGTGCAATATGGTCGAGGACAAAGAAGGCATCATCGTGGTCAAGCCCGAAAAGAAGCAGATGTTCGGCGAGACCCGGGTGCGCGTGTTCGAACTGGACTACGCCGAGGCCGTCGATGTCGTGAAGATCCTGCCGAAGATGCTTTCATCGGTCGGGAACGTGGACGTCGGCTACCGGCGTGTTTCGGATGCCGGCGGTTCGAACCGGACGAACCTGGTGGTTGTCACCGATATCCCGGAGGCTCTGGATCGGGTTGCCGAGTTCCTGGCGGAGTACGACCGGCCCGTCCCGCAGGTCATGATTGAGGCCAAGTTCGTCGAGACGACCGTGAGTGCCACCGATGTCTACGGCATCGAATGGAAGCTGAGCGCTGCGGCCAAGGCGGGCGCGCCCAACATCGGCACCGACAACGTGCTCCCGTTGATTTTCAACAACATGGTACTCGGCCGGATTGACTACACGGGGTTCAGCGCGGCGCTGGACATCCTCCAGTCGCGCGGGAATTCCCGCGTGCTGGCCAATCCGAGCACGCTGACGCTGGACAACCACACGGCGACGGTCAGCATGGGTACCGACGTGCCGGTCCGCGAGATCAGCACCGACCCCAAGACCGGGCTGGTGCTGGCGACGTGGCGGACCCGGTCGGTGCCGATAGCGCTTGAGGTCACGCCGCACGTGACGTCGGACGGCCAGGTGAACATGAAAGTCAAGCCGAGCGTTGAGGCGATTACCGGCTGGGTCGGGTCGGCCGATGACCAGCGGCCGATAGTTGCACGCCGTTCGGCCGAAGCGCAGATCGTCGTGGGCGACGGCGAGGTCGCGGTGATCGGCGGTCTCGTGCGCGACGAGGAAACCCGGACAATCGGCAAGATTCCGTTGCTGGGCGACATCCCGATTCTGGGCAACCTGTTCAGGAAGACAACGATCAACCACACCAAGAACGACCTGATCATCTTCATCATCCCGCACATCGTACCGGCGGAGGTCGGGTCGTCTCAGAGACCAGGGAAGTATTTCGTCAACTGACGCTTCGCGCCCGATATCGGATACCAGCCGGGTTCGATGTCGGGCGCGGTGCTTTGTGCGTCCATGAGCATTGATGAACTGCTGCGCTACGCGGCGAAGTACGGGGCATCCGACCTTCACATAACGGTCGGCAACCCGCCGATCATCCGGGTCAACGGCAAACTGAAGAAGATTCCGGGCCCGGTGCTGTCGGCCGATGACTCGCAGTCGTTGCTCTACTCGATTCTGACCGACGAACAGCGGGGAGCAGTCGAGCAGCGGCGAGAGCTCGACTTGTCCTACACCTGGGGCACCGCCGCTCCGGCGGGCAGTGTCGTGCTCGAGTATACGACGCCGGAGCGGGTCCGCGCCCGGGTCAACGTGTTCATGGACCTCTCCGGTGTCGGCGGGGCATTCCGCATCATACCGGCCAAGATCCGGACGCTCGAGGAACTCCCGGCGCCGGATTCGGTGTCCGAACTCACTCGCTGCTCCACCGGCCTCGTGCTGGTGACCGGACCCACCGGCTGCGGCAAGTCAACCACGCTCGCCAGCATGATTGACCTGATCGACCAGGAACGGCAGGACCGGATCATAACGATTGAGGACCCGATCGAGTACATCTTCAAAGGTCAGAACTGCCTCATCAGCCAGCGGGAAATCGGAGCCCACTCCCGGTCATTTGCCGACGCGCTGCGGGCCTGCCTGAGGGAGGACCCGAACGTAATCTTCGTGGGGGAGATGCGCGACCTTGAGACCATTCAGCTGGCGCTGACCGCGGCCGAGACCGGCCACCTGGTCCTGTCGACCCTTCACACCAACAACGTGGCGCAGACCGTCGACCGGGTCATCGACGTGTTCCCGGCCGACCAGCACGACTACGTGCGTCAGATATTCGCGAACGTCATCCGCGGCATCATCTCCCAGACGCTCCTGCCGCGGAAGGACCAGCGGGGCCGCGTCGCGGCGATGGAGGTGCTGATTGCCACGCCCGCGGTCAAGAACATGATCCGCGAGAGCAAGTCGCACCAGGTCGCCTCGGTGGTTCAGACTGGTGTTCAGCACGGCATGCAGACCATGGACCAGTGCCTGGCGATGCTGCTGCGCAAAGGGCTGATTTCGATCGATACCGCCCACTCGGTCGCGACCGACAAGAAGCTCTTCGCGCCGCCGGAAATGTCGACCCAGCCCGGCACGCGGTGACCTGGGCGCTGGCGGCCCTGCTCGGGCTCGTGTTCGGCAGCTTCTTCAACGTCGTCATCTGGCGGGTTCCGCTTCACAAGTCGATCTCATCGCCGCCGTCGCACTGCCCGCGCTGCCGC
>CAZSUX010000045.1:0-13566 GCA_964610135.1 uncultured bacterium
CGACTGGCTCCGCTCGCTCGGAACAGTTTTGGAGTGGGGGCGCGTAGCTCCCGCTTTTCCGGAAAAGCGGCAGCATTGCTGCCGCAGTCCAAAACCGTCCCTGGAACGCAACGGCTCGCGTATTGGCCATGCCCCGCGCCTACTCTTCTTCGATACGGCCGAAGCGACGCTGTCGCTGGGCATAGTCCTCGATTGCGGCGAGCACCTGGGTTTTGCGGAAGTCGGGCCAGAGGGTCTCGGTGAAATAGAGTTCGGTGTAGGCAGACTGCCAGAGCAGGTAGTTGGAAATCCGCTGGTCGCCGCCGGTGCGGATGAGCAGGTCCGGGTCGGGCAAAGACGGGTCATAGAGCAGGGCGCCGAGCTCGGCCTCGGTCTGGGGCGCCTTGCCTGCTTCGACCGCGCGGCGGCAGGCATCAAGAATCTCGGTGCGGCCGCCGTAGCTGAGTGCGAGGCAGAGGGTCAGGCCGGTATTCTTCGCCGTGTCGGCGATGAGGCGGGACAGGGTGTCCTGCAGGCTCTGCGGCAGGTCGGAGATGCGGCCGATGGCGCGGACCCGGATGTTGTTCTTGATGAGTCCCGGCCGCTCGTCGTCCATCGTCTTGCCCATCAGCTTCATCAGGAGTTCGACTTCATGCCTGGGCCGGAACCAGTTTTCGGTGGAGAAGGTGTAGGCGGTCAGGTACTTGACGCCGATGTCATCGAGCGTCTCCACGGCCTCGTGTAGTGACTTGACGCCTTCCTGGTGGCCGATGGCGCGGGGCAGGCCCTTCTGCTTGGCCCAGCGGCCGTTGCCGTCCATGATGACGGCGACGTGGCGGGGGACCTTGCTCAACGCTCTACGCTCTACGCACGACGCCAGACGCCTGAGTCCGGCGTCATGCGTTTGGCATCAAGCGTCATGCGTTGACGATCACTTCTCCATGACTTCGGCTTCTTTGTGCTTCATGAGCTCGTCGAGCTTCTTGATGAACTCGTCGGTCAGCTCCTGAACTTTCTTGGTGCCGGTCTTGGAGTCGTCCTCGGTGATCTTCTTCTCTTTTTCGAGGTTCCTGACCGCGTCGTTGGCCTCGCGGCGGAGGTTGCGGACCGCGACACGGGAATCCTCGGTCAATTTGGCGCAGAGTTTGACCAGTTCGCGCCGCCGTTCTTCGGTCAGGGCCGGTATCGGCAGGCGGATGAGGTTGGCCTCGACCTTGGGCGTCAAGCCCAGCTCGGCCTTCTGCAGCGCTTTCTCGATTTCGGGCAGGACCGACCGGTCCCACGGCTGGACCACGATCTGGCGCGGCTCAGGCACGGAAATGCTCGCCACCTGTTTCAGCGGCGTGGGCTGGTCGTAATAGTTGACCTTGACCCCGTCAAGGATGGCCGGGTTGGCGCGCGCGGTGCGGATGCGGGCGAACTCGGTCTCGAGCACCTCGATGGTCTTGGTCATCTTCTGGCGATACTCGGAATAGACTTTTTCTAGCATACGAGACTCCCGATTCGTTTGCCCTTTATGATGTCAAGGATAGCCCTCGGCCGCGTGATGTCAAACACCACTATCGGTATCTTCCGCTCCATGCAGAGGGCGAAGGCGGTCAGGTCCATCACCGCCAGGTGTTCGACCAGCGCCTGCTGGTACGTGAGCTTCGGGTAGAACTTGGCCTTGGCGTTCTTCTCCGGGTCGGCGGAGAAGACGCCTGCCACGCGCGTGCCCTTGAGCAGCACGTCCATTCCGAGTTCCGCCGCCCGCAGCGCCGCGGCCGAGTCGGTCGAGAAGAAGGGGTTGCCGGTGCCGCCGGAGAGGACGAGAATCCGTCCCTCCTTGAGCGCCTCGCGCGCCTGCCAGATGTCGTAGCCGGCCGCCGTTCCCGGGACCGCGATGGCCGAGAAGTGACGCGCCCGGGCGCGAGCGCCGAGCAGTTCGGTCAGCTTGATACCGTTGATTACCGTGGCGAGCATCCCGGCCTTGTCGGCCGCAGCCTGGTCCATTTCACGAGTATCGCGGCCGCGCAGGATGTTGCCGCCGCCCATGACCACGGCCAGCCTGACGCCTTCGCGGTGGGCGGTAGTCAACTGGTCGGCGACCCGCTTCAGCGACTTGGAGTCGCTGAAGCAGTCACCGGATATTTTGAGCAGGGCTCGACGAAAGTGCGAAGTGCGAACGCCGAACTTCGAACTCCGGATTTCGGCGCTCAGCCTTCGGCGTTTGGCGGTCGGCGTTCCGAGCTTGGCGTCTGGCGTGCGCCGGTTACTCACCGAGCTTGAATCGAGCGAAACGCCGAATGACGGTGTTCTCGCCGAATTTGGCGATGGTTTCCTTCAGGTAGTCGCCCACGGTCTTTTCGGGCGCCTTGACGAAAGGCTGCTCGAGCAGGCAGACGTCGGCGTAGAACTTCTCTAGCTTGCCCTGCACGATCTTCTCGACGATATTGGCCGGTTTGCCGGACTGGGTGACCTGTTCCTCGTAGATGCGCTTCTCGCGTTCGACCGTCTCGGCGGGGATGCCGGTCCGGTCAATCGCCACCGGGTCGGCCGCGGCGATGTGCATCGCCAGGTCGCGCACGAACCGGCGGAACTCCTGGTTGCGGGCGACGAAGTCGGTCTCGACGTCCACCTCGATGAGCACGCCCAGGCGCTCGCCGGGATGGATGTAGGACTCGACTACGCCGTTCGCGGTCGGCCGCTCGGCTTTCTTCGCCGCCTTGGCGATGCCCTTGGTGCGGAGGATTTCGATTGCCTTTTCAACGTCGCCACACGCTTCCTCGATAGCGGCCTTGCAGTCCATCATGCCCGCCCCGGTCCGGCGGCGGAGGTCGACGACTTTCTCGGTAGGCTGGCTCACGCCACCTCCTCGGTGTCGAACTGCTTCCGGCCTTCCATCACAGCGTTGGCAACCATGCCGGCAACGAGCCCGATGGAGCGCAACGCGTCGTCGTTGCCCGGGATCGGGTAGTCGATGCCTTCGGGGTCACCATTGGTGTCGATCAGGGCGATGACCGGAATCCGGACCCGCTGGGCTTCGGCCACGGCGGTCGCCTCCCGCACCGGGTCGATCACGAAGACCGCGCCGGGCAGCCGGTCGAGCGCCTTCAGGCCCGCGAATACCCGCAGCAGCTTCTTGTGCTCGCGCTGCAGGAGCAGGGCTTCTTTCTTGGTCGTGTTGCCGTACCGGCCTTCGTTGATCATCCGCTCCAGGTCGGAAAGCCGGGTGATGCGGGTCGAGAGAATCTCGAAGTTGGTGAGCAGGCCGCCGAGCCAGCGCTCGGTTACGTAGCAGGAACCGCAGCGGGTAGCCTCTTCCTCGATGATCGGCCGGGCCTGCTGTTTGGTCCCGACGAAGAGGATGTCCCGGCCCGCCTCGGTGATGTTGCGCACCGCGTCGTAGGCCAGGCGCATCCGTTCCAGGCTCTTCTCTAGGTCGATGATGAAGATACCGTGCTTCTTGCCGAAGATGAACGGCTTCATCTTCGGGTTCCAGCGCCGCGAATGGTGTCCGAAATGGACACCGGCCTCGAGCAATTGCTTGAGAGTTAACGTTTGGTCCACTGGAAGCGCTTCCTCCTCTTGGCCAGTCCGTACTTCATCCGTTCCTTCTCGCGCGGGTCGCGCTTCAAGAGCTCTGCCGTGCGCAGGGGCTTGCGCAGCTCCGGGTTGTAGGCGACGAGCGCGCGAGCAGCGCCCAGGGCTACCGCCGCCGCCTGGGCGGAAAGGCCGCCACCCGAACACTCGCACTTGAGGCCGAAGCCAGAAGTGCCGGTGGTCTTCAGCGGCGACATCGCCGCGGTCACGAGGTCGGCCCGGCCGAAGTACTCCTCGAAGGGCTTACCGTTGACAACCGCGTCGGCGCCGCCCTGAATCAGCCAGACCTTGGCCACAGCTGACTTGCGGCTGCCGGTAGCAAAGTAGGTTTTGTCCATGTTATCTTACCGGTGTGAGCTTCTGGGCCTGGTGCTTGTGCTCCGGTCCCACATAGACGTGGAGCCGGGCGATCCGCTTGGCCTGCAGTTTGTTCTTGGGCAGCATCCGCTTCACCGCCAGTTCCAGCGGCCGGGTAGGGAACCGCTCGACGACCTGGGCGTAGGTGAATGTCTTCAGGCCACCCGGATACATCGAGTGACGGTGGTAGAGCTTGGCATCGTACTTGTTGCCGGTCACCTTGATGCCGCCGGCGTTGACCACGACCACGTGGTCGCCGGAGTCGATGTGAGGGGTGTAAATCGGCCGATGCTTGCCCATCAATCGCACGGCAATCTGCGTGGCGAGGCGGCCCAAGGTCTGTCCGCCAGCGTCAAACAGATACCATTCGCTCTTTATGTCGTCTTTCTTGGCGACGTAAGTCTTCATCTTAGCTATCCTTATACCAAATTCATGACTGCTGTCAATGTAAACGGGCTCTTCAGAAAGACCGTTGGTGCTGCGCAGACTCGAACCCGGTGTCCCGCGCCCGGGCCGTGGCGTCTCGCAGAGAACGGCTATCATACTGATTTCCCGAGACAAATCAATAGCTGAGTTGGCCGCTCGACTGACTCGGGGTGCGTCCGCATTTGCTTGACTTGGCGGAACGCGTTATTATCTTGACTGCTTATGACTAGCGGAGTCGGGCCGCAGAGGTGGCGACCGGAATGAAGCGGGTGTTTGCCCCGGTAGATGAAGCGCTGCGTGACATCAGGGCCGGGCGCTTCGTCATTGTGGTCGATGACGAGGGCCGCGAGAATGAAGGCGATCTGGTCTGCGCGGCCGGGAAGATCACTGCGGACAAGGTCAATTTCATGGCCCGGTACGGACGCGGGCTCATCTGTGTGCCCCTGACGGTGAGCCGGTGCGCGGAACTGGGCCTGCCGCTTCAAACCGAAGGCAACACCGCCCTCCATGGTACCGCTTTCACCGTGTCGGTGGACGCGGCCAAGGGAACGGCGACCGGTATCTCGGCGCATGACCGGGCCCTGACGATCCGGGCGCTCGTGAATCCGAAGACGAAGCCGCTGGACCTGGCTCGGCCTGGGCACATCTTCCCGCTGATTGCCCAAGATGGCGGCGTCTTGGTGCGGGCCGGGCATACGGAAGCGACGGTGGACATGGCGCGGCTGGCGGGCCTGGGCCCGGCCGGCGTGCTGTGCGAGATCATGGCCGACGACGGAACCATGGCCCGGCTTCCGGCCCTGAAGAGGCTGGCGCAGCGGTTCCGGCTGAAGATTGTCACAATCAAGGACCTGATAGCCTATCGCCGGCAACAGGAGAAGTTGGTGCGGAGGGTCGTCGAAACCGTGCTGCCGACCGAGTACGGCGAGTTCAGGGCCGTTGTCTACGAAGATGTCGTCGAACCCTATGCCCACATCGCGCTGGTGAGGGGCGACGTCCGAGGCAGGGAGCGCGTGCTGGTGCGGGTTCACTCCCAGTGCCTGACCGGCGACGTGTTCCACTCATTGCGCTGCGACTGCGGAGTCCAACTGGCGCTGGCCATGAAGATGATCGCCCGGGAGGGCCGGGGCGTGGTGCTCTACATGCGGCAGGAGGGGAGAGGCATCGGCATCGAGAACAAGCTGCGGGCGTACGCCCTGCAGGACCAGGGGCTCGATACGGTACAGGCCAATATCGCGCTCGGGTTCGAGCCGGACCTGCGCGACTACGGCATCGGTGCGCAGATACTCTCCGATCTCGGGCTTACCAGCATCCGACTGCTGACCAACAACCCCCGCAAGATTATCGGGCTGCGCGGGTTCGGACTCGACGTGGTGGAGCGGGTGCCGATTGTTGTCCGGCCCGGCAAGAAGAACATTCGCTATTTGGTCACCAAGCGGGATCGACTCGGCCATCTGCTGGGTGATTTGGAGAAAGGAGCCGAAGATGGAAACCAGGGAGTTCAAGGGCAAGCTCGATGCAACCGGCCGCAAGTTCGCGCTCGTGGTGTCGCGGTTCAACGAGCTGGTGGGAAAGCAGTTGCTCGCCGGCGCGCTCGACTGCCTCGAACGGCACAACGCCAAGGCGGCTGACGTCGTCTGGGTATCGGGCGCATTTGAGATTCCGGCGGTCGCGCTCCGCCTCGCCTCGACGAAGAAGTGTGACGCGGTCATCGCGCTCGGCGCGGTCATCCGCGGCGACACGCCCCACGCCGAGTACGTATCCGCGGAAGTGGCAAAGGGCATCGCCCACGTCTATCTCGAGACCGGCGTGCCGGTGGCATTCGGCGTCATTACGTCGGACACGCTCGAGCAGGCGCTGGAGCGGGCCGGCGCCAAGTCCGGCAACAAGGGATGGACCGCTGCGCTTTCGGCCATCGAGATGGCCGACCTCGAGAAGCAGAAGCTGGCGTAGAGCGGAAAGCACGAAGTCCGAAGTGGAGATGACGGAGTCCGGGCGCGACTTTTCGGTCATTTGTCATTTTCCCTTGGCCATTCTCGCATGACTAACCGGCGACTGGCCCGCGAGTGTGCGCTCGAAGTCCTGTACCGGCTGGACCTGGTCGGCGACGAGCCGGAACACACGATTGCCGAGATCCTCCTGCGCAAGAACCCATCGGAGGAGGCCGAGACGTACCTGCGCCGGCTGGTGGACGCGGCTCTGGGCAACCAGCAGGAGATAGACGCCGCCCTGCGCAAGCACCTCACGCGCTGGCGACTCGAACGGCTGACTGTGCTCGACCGGGCGATCCTGCGGCTGGCAGCCGCCGAGATTCTCTTTTTCGACGACGTTCCACCCAAGGTGTCAATCAACGAGGCGGTTGAGATCGCCAAGAAGTACGGCGACGATGAAGCGGGCAAGTTCGTCAATGGGGTGCTCGACAGCATCTTCCAGGAGACCGAGGTTTCCCGAGGCCCGGCTTGAAGCTCGGGATCTTCTCGGACGTGCACGGGAATCTTGAGGCGCTCGAGGCGGTCGTGCGGTTGCTGCGGGACAGGGGTGCGACAGGGTTCATCTGCTGCGGAGACATCGTCGGCTACGGGCCCGACCCCAACCTCTGCGTCGAGGCAGTCCGGTGCATGCATTGCACCTGCGTGGCCGGCAACCACGACTACGGCGCGGTCGGCAAGGTCCGGGTCGATCGCTTCAACTCGCCCGCGACACAGGCCCTGCTCTGGACCCGCACTCAACTCACCGAGTCGAACCGGCTCTACCTCGAGGACCTGCCCCTGACTGCTGAGGAAGGTCCGCTACTTGTCGTCCATTCGTCGCCTTCCGCGCCGGATGCCTGGGAATACGTCCTGACCGTGCGTGACGCCGCGGCAGAGATGGAGCACTACGCAGGCGGCGCCTGCGTGGTTGGGCACTCGCACCAGCCGCTGGCGGTCGAGCGCCTGCCGGGAAAGCCGGGGCGGCTGGTCCGCCCGGACGACTTCGCTCTCCGGCCGTACGCCAAGTACTTCATCAGCGCCGGCAGCGTCGGCCAACCCCGCGACGGCGACCCGCGAGCGTGCTGCCTGCTGTACGACGACGACACGCAGGGGATGACGTACCTTCGCGTGCCATACGACATCCGGGCGGTGGAGGCCAAGATCCGCGCCGCCGGTCTGCCCGAGTACCTCGCTTCGCGCCTCGAATCCGGCCGCTGAACGGATGGCGGGCAGTGGACAGCAGACAGCAGACGGTAGGCAGCAGGCAGTAGGCAGCAGGCAGTAGACAGGGGTCAGGATTCCGGATCGCCCCGCTGACTTGACACCGGGCCCGTAGCGTCTAACATCTACTTTGGTGTAATAATGAACCCGTGCGCACGGCGACGTTTCCGTCGAGTCACACACAGGCGAGCCGCTGTGCGGCATCCGGTTATGGGGGCACGAACTTGAGCAGCCGTCCTGTGAGTTCGAGTCCCCCGAAGGATTCCGAGGTGCAGGACCCGGTAACGGGGTCTTCCTACAAGCGCGGGGACGTCATTGGCCAGAAGTACGAAGTCTATGACGTGCTCGGCTGGCCACAGCGATCCCAGCCGGGCAGTGCAGGCGGGCTCGGCGTGGCCTATCTCGTATTCTCCCACGAGGCCAGAGAAGTCTATGTCCTGAAGACCTTCCGGGAGGAGTATCTCGCCGACGCCAAGGCGCGGCAGCGCTTCCGCGACGAGGCGAGTGCCTGGACCGCGGTGGGACGCCATCCGTATCTTGTACGCGCCCACTTCGTCATCAACGTCGGCGGCCAGCTGTTCGTCGGCATGGAGCATGTGGCACCCGACGAAAGCGGACTGAATACGCTGGGAGGATACCTGCGGCAGAAGCCACCTGACCTTGCGCAGGGCCTGTATTGGTCGGTTCAGTTCTGCCGTGGGATGGAATACGCCCACTCCAAGGGAATCCGCTGCCACCGGGACATCAAGCCCGCCAACATCATGATCGGCCAGGATAAGACGGTGAGAATCACCGACTTTGGCTTCGCCGCGATCCCCGGCTCTGCAAAGAAAGCCCCCGGAACCATGCTGAGCATACGGCAGGGAACGGTCGGGCTGTCGGGGCCGAGCACGGACGGGGTCGGATTCGGCACGCCGACGCACATGCCCCCGGAGCAGTTTACGAACTCCGCCACGTGCGACGAGCGGAGCGACGTCTACTCATTCGGCGTGGTGTTGTACCAGATTGCGAGCGGCGGCCAGCTTCCTTTCCTGGCCACGTTGCCGGACCCCGGGGCGGAAACGGCCCGATTCTGGGGCGAGATGCGCCGCCTGCACGCGAAGGCCCCGGTGCCGAAGCTCGACTCTCCCTTGTTCCGCACTATCCAGCGCTGCCTGGAGAAGGACCCGGGCAAGCGATACCAGAGTTTCAAGGAAGTGCGCGCAAACCTCGAAGCGCTGCTGAAGCGCCACACCGGCGAGACAGTGGTGCTTCCCGAACTGGAGGTGTCCGAGGTCTGGGAATGGTATAACAAGGCGGCGAGTCTCCAATGCCTGGGCCGCAGCGATGAGGCCATCCTCTGTCTCGACCGCGCCATCGAGCTCGCACCGCGGCACGAGCCGAGCTGGTGCAGCAAAGGGATTATCCTTCACCGCCTCGGGCGCTATCAGGAGGCGCTGCGCAGCCACGACAAGACCCTTGAGATCGCCCCGACGCTGGGGGCGGCCTGGAACAACCGGGGCGCGACCCTCCGCGCCCTGGGCCGGGACGAAGAGGCGATCGCCTGCTACGAGAAGGCACTCGAGCTCGACCCGCGGGACGCTCTCGCCTTGCACAACCTGGGAAACACCCTGCACAGCCTCGGGCGCTACGAAGAGGCAGTCAGTAGTTCCGACCGGATTCTGGCGCTCGATCCGCGGAACGCGGCAGCTTGGACCAACGAGGCCAACAGCCTGGCAAGTCTTGGCCGCTACCAGGACGCGATCCAGTGCTGCGACCGGGCTCTGGCGCTCGACCCGGGGCACGCTCTCGCCTGGTGGAACAAGGGCAACTGCCTCGACTGCATCGGCCGCTTTGAAGATGCGGTTCATTGCTACGACCAGGCACTCGAACTCAACCCGCGGCTCGTGGCCGCCTGGCTCAGGAAAGGGAACGACCTCCACCTCCTGCACCGCTACGAGGAGGCGGTCAGCTGTTTCGATAACGCCCTGGAGATCGACCCGCAGAACGTCAGCGCCTGGTCGGTCATGGCCATCAGTCTCGACGGCCTGGGGCGCTACGAGGAGGCCCTGCGCTGCTACGACAAGGCGCTGGGGTACGACCCGCAGAACGTAGCGGTCTTGACTAACAAGGGAGCGAGTCTCCACAGCCTGGACCGCGACGAAGAGGCGATTGGCTGCTACGAGAAGGCCCTGGAACTCGACCCGGCCAGCGCCGGGGCCTGGAGCAACAAAGGCAGCAGCCTGAACAGCCTCGGCCGGTTCGAGGAGGCAATCCCCTGCCTCGATAAGGCGCTGGGCATTGACTCGGTCTATGCCGGCGCCTGGAACAACAAGGGCAGCAGCTTCTTCGGTCTGGGCCGCTACCAGGAGGCGGTCGGCTGCTATGACAAAGCCATCGAACTCGACCCGCTCGACGCGGCGGCCTGGTACAATGAGGGTAACGCGCTCGTCAGGCTCGGCCGGCACGAAGAGGCGGTCGGCTGCTACGACAAGGTCATCGGACTCGAGCCGCGTTACGCGCCGGCGTGGTACAACCGGGGGCTCGGCCTTGACAGCCTGGGCCGCCACGAGGAAGCAGTCGACTGCTACGACAAAGCCCTGGAGTTGAAACCGGAGCTGGCAGCGGCATGGCGCAACAAGGGGCTCGACCTCTACAACCTGGGACGCGACGAAGAGGCGATCCGCTGCTACGACAAGGCGCTCGAACTCGACCCGCGGCTCATCACCGCCTGGTACAATAAGGGCAACGCCCTGTTCCGGCTGGGCCGCTACGAGGAGGCGAGCGGCTGCTACGACAAAGTGCTCGAACTCGACCCAAAGCACGTCGCGGCCTTGAACAACAAGGGCAACGCCCTCGACAGCCTGGGCCGCCACGAGGAGGCGGTAGCCTGCTTTGAGCGGGCGCTGGAGCTCGACTCGCAGAACCCGGCGGCCTGGAACAACAAGGGACTCGGACAAGACAGCCTCGGCGAGTACGAAGCGGCCATCGAGTCCTACGAAAAGGCCCTGGAGATTGACCCGGAATACGCCGGCGCCTGGAACAACAAGGGCGGCAGCCTGTTCCGGCTGGGTCGCGACGAGGAAGCCATAGCCTGTTACGACAAGGCGCTGGAGTTCGCCCCCGAGGAGGCCGGGGTCTGGCGCAACAAGGGCGACGCCCTGAACCGGCTCGGCCGCCACGAGGAGGCCCTCGCCAGCCACGACAAGGCGCTGGAGTCTGCCCCCGATGAAGCCGGGGTCTGGCGCAGCAAGGGCGAAATCCTCAACCGGCTCGGGCGGGACGAGGAGGCCATTCTCTGCTACGACAAGGCGCTGGAGCTTGCCCCCGAGGAGGCCGGGGTCTGGCGCAACAAGGGCGATGCCCTGAACCGGCTCGGCCGCCACGAGGAGGCCCTCGCCAGCCACGACAAGGCGCTGGAGTTTGCCCCCGATGAAGCCGGGGCCTGGCGCAGCAAGGGCGATCTCCTCAACCGGCAGGGCCGCTTTGAGGAGGCAATCTGCTCCTACGACGAGGCCCTGCGACTCGACCCGAAGCAGGCCGAAGTCCTGAGCAACAAAGGGCTCAGCCTGCACAGCCTGGGGCGCTACGAAGAGGCGATCGGCTGCTGCGAGGCGGCCCTGGAACTCGACCCGCGGCTCGCGATAGCCTGGTACACCAAGGGGCGGAGCCTGCACAGCCTCGGCCGGTACGAAGAGGCAATCAGCTGCATCGACAAGGCCCTGGTGCTCTCGCCGCAACTTGCCCTCGCCTGGAACCACAAGGGACTCAGCCTCGCCGGCCTGGGCCGCCACGAGGACGCAATCGGCTGCTTTGACAAGTCCCTGGACATTGACCCGCGCAATGCCGGCGCCTGGTCCAACAAGGGCGTCAGCCTCGAAGGCCTCGGCCGCTTCGACGAGGCGGTCCGCAGCTACGACGAGGCGCTGGAGCTTGCCCCGCGGCACGCAGAAGCGCTGTACCACCGGGGCTTCAGCCTCGGCCGTCTCGACCGCCACGAGGAGGCGGTTCGCTCCCTCGACAATGCCCTGGAGTTTGACCCGAAGAACGCCGCTGCCTGGGCCAACATCGGTGTCAGCCTCGCCAGCCTGGGCCGCCACGAGGAGGCGGTCCGTCGTTTCGACCGGGCGCTCGAACTCGACCCGAAGCTTGCGGCAATGTGGGCGAGCAAAGCTGCGAGTCTCGCCGGCCTGGGTCGCCACGATGAGGCAATCCGCAGCTATGATAAGGTGCTGGAGTTGGACGCGCGGAACGTCGCGGCCTGGCGCGACAAGGGCGCGAGCCTCGACCACCTTGAGCGCTACGAAGAAGCGAAAACCTGCTACGACGTGGCGCTGGAGATTGACCCGGCCGACGCAAAGACCTGGATCAGCAAAGGCGCGAGCCTTGACAGCCTGGGCCGCCACGAAGAGGCGCTGGCCAGCATTGACAAGGCGCTGGAGCTTGCCCCGTCCGAGGTATTGGCCTGGCGTACGAAAGGCGACATCCTCAGCCGGCTCGACCGCTTCGAAGAGGCGATCCACGCCTATGACGAGGCCCTGGAACTGGACCCGTGGTCCGCAGAAACCCAGAACAACAAAGGGCTGAGCCTCGACAGCCTGGGTCGCCACGAACAGGCACTCGCCTGCTACGACGGCGCGCTGGAACAGGATTCCGGGTACGCGGACTGCTGGTACAACAAGGGGCGCAGCCTCTACGCCCTGGGTCGCTACGAGGAGGCGATCGGTTGCTGCGACCGGGTTCTGGAGCTTGATGCCCAATTCGTTCTCGCCTGGAACCACAAGGGGCTCAGCCTCTCCGGCCTTGGCCGCCACGAGGAGGCAGTTGGTTGTTTCGACCGCGCCGTGCAGGTCGACCCGCTGAGTCCCGGCTCCTGGTCCAACATGGGTATCAGCCTCACGAACCTGGGCCGCAACGACGAGGCGCTGCGCTGCTACGACACGGCGCTGGAGCTTGAGCCGAACGCCATTTTCGTCCGGTACAACAAAGGACTGCTCCTCCGGGAAATGGGGCGGCACGAAGAGGCAATCGAGTGCTGCGACAAAGTACTGGAGCTCGACCCGCAGTACGCGATGGCCTTGTACGGCAAAGCGCTTGACCAGGAGCAACTCGGACGCAAGGAAGACGCGGCGACGTCGTACCAGCAGTTCATCGCGCTCAATCCGACCGAGTATCCGGAGCAGCTTGAATACGCCCAGCAGCGTGTGACTGAGCTGGGCGGCAAACCGGCCACTCCAGAACCGGACACCGAGAGTGCCGCTGCGGAGCCGGAAGCCGAGAGCTCCAAGCGAGAACGCAAGCGCAAGCATAAGCGCTAGCTCCCTCAGTCGCCAACCGCCTTCCGCCAATCGACGCTCGACAATCGTAAATCGGAAATCAGATAGCCGCCAAGACCGCCAAGGTCCGGAGGGGTTATCCGCAGATTCCGCAGACTGGCTGTTTCACTCGATCCCTCGATCTCTCTATCCCTCGATCCCTTTTCTCATGGCTGCGTTGGAAGCTCCCTTCAGAGTCCCTCTGAAAGCTCGTCAGAATGCTCCCTGGAACGCCTATTCGAAGGCTCACTGAGTCGCTCATTTCAGCGCTTGCAGCATCGCTTCGCATATCGCGTCGGCCGATGCCGCGTCTGTCATTGCGGAACCTGCGGTGCGGAATGCCTACGTCAGCGCAATTCACATCAGCACCGGCAGCAGTGAGTGCAGCGCAGCAGTCTTCAGAACCTCACGTGGCAGGCGGCTCGGAACACCGAACAGAAATCGAACCATTGCGGGCACTAGCATTCGGCAAGTCATTCCACGAGTCAATCTGCGAGTCATTTCCCGACTCATTCTGCGAGTGACTCGTCGACTGAATCTCCGACTGAATTCCCGACTGAATCCGCAAATCACTCGCCAATTCGCCCCACGAGTGATCCAGGGACTGAATACCCGATTCACCAATGGATTCAGTCGCCGATTCATTCCATAAGTCGTGCCACAACTGACTCTTAGGGTCACTCCTGAAGTCACCCTGCGATTCACTCAAGCATTTACTCCAAGAACCACTCCGGGGACGA
>CAZSUX010000046.1:0-12644 GCA_964610135.1 uncultured bacterium
CGGCTTGGGTTGAACCGGTTGATGTCGGCTGCGACCAGGGCCGGGAGCGCGAGTATCAGGGCGGCGGCAGCTATCTTTATCATCTCTGCTCTCCTTTCAGGCTTGACTACGTCTTGTATGACGCGCCGGCCGGAGTCGATGTTGCGACACGGGAGTAGGCAGTAGACAGTAGACAGTAGGCAGCGGACAGCAGGCAGTAGGCAGGAAACAGCCGATGGCAGGCAGGAGGCAGCGGACAGGGGAACTAGGTCATGAACGACCAACGATAGACGCGATGAGCCCGTGCAACATCCGGCCCACTTCGTCAAGATTCGCCGTGGCGGGTCCCACGTCAGTGGTGTAACCGAGGTCTCGGCTGAGAATCAAGTAGTAGCGCAGTTCCTCCAGTGACCCCTGGGAGATGTTGTAGAACCTCACCTTGTCCGGGCGACTACGCTTCTTGAAGCCTTCGGCGATATTCGCGGGCACGGACACTGCCGCTCGCCGCATCTGCGACACGAGTCCGAATTGCTCCTCGCGCGGGAAACGCGCAGTCATGCGGTACACCATCAGCGTGAGTTCGTGGGCTTTCTGCCAGACGGACAGGTCCTCAAATCTCTCTAACTTCCGTGCACCAGGCCCCTCGCCTATCCGCTTGCTTCCGTTTTCTTCCATTCCCACCCCTGTCTACTGTCTACTGCCTACTGTCTACTTGATAAGCATCAAACCCAGCCCGTGCGGGTCGTAGGAAATGGGCTGCCAGTCGGCGCTGGCCTTCCGGCCGGGTTGCTTGCGCCGGAAGTTGAGGCCCCAGACATTGCCCGGCTTCGCGGCCACACCGAATTGCGCGAGTGGTAGCTTAGCCTCGACCGACCAGTAGTCCTTGCCCTTCGCGGCCTTGACTTCCACGTCCGCGCTCCACGCCATGTCCACGTCCATCTTGCCTTCCGGGCTAACCGCAATCTTCTGGTCGAGCACGACCGCATTCGGATTGAAGTAGACTTGATAGATGTCACCCTTCGACGTATCGGGGAGGAGAAACCAACCGACGCAGTCGTCGAGGTGCACGCCCTTGTCCCGTTCAGTGGCCTTGACCCTGATGCTGTCCGGGTTTGGGTCGAAGCAGACCGCGGCGAGGTAGAGGTTCGCGGAGTCGGCTGCGAAGTAGAACCGGACCGAGTCGGTCTTCATTGCCTCGCTGTCATTGGTAAAGAGGTGCGTGACCGGCTTCTGCCACAGCTTCTCCTTGATGCTGCCGTCAATCACCGGCGGCTTCTTGACAAAGCTGCACTGGGCCGTTCGGGCCACGTCGAGCGACGCCTTGACCGGACAGGATTTGCCCTTGGCATACGGGAACCGCAGGGTCATTGTCGGCGCGGGAAACGGCCGGCCGACGCAGCCCGCGGCAAATCGGTACTCGGCCTCGGCTCCGGCAGCGACGCTCACCGCGACCACCTTTGGGGATATGCTCCAGCCGGCCGGCACGTCCCAGCGCAGCGTATCGTCGAGCGGAGTCTCAAACGGCTGGTTCTTGACGATGAGCGTCACGGTATCAGCCGCGGTCAGGTCCTCGCCTACGAGCACGGGCTCGCGGAACCTCAAGCCCGCGAGAGCGTTCCGGTCCACCGACTGCATGTCGGCCCAGGTCACGTCGTCCCATGCCCGCTTCTCCCCTCCGAGCAGTACCGGCTCAATGGTGATGCCCTTCTTGTCGTCCACAGCCACCGTCATCCAGTGATACAGGATGCCGGTCGGGCCCGGCTGGGTCTCACCGCCGGAGCTGCCGACCGCCGTGTACCTGATGCCGTCATACGTCGCGCTGAAGTATTGATGGAAGTGGCCGTTGAAGACCGCGTCTACGCCATAGGCTTTGAACAGGCTGTGCAGGGTATCCGGCTTGCCCGCGGCAACGGTGGCGGTCCAGAACGGCTTGTGATAGAAGACGAACGTGTACTTCGCCTTGTCGGCCTTCGCCAGGTCCGCGGCCAGCCAGTCGAGCTGTTCTGTTGGGAGCTGATCGGTCGATTCCCATCGGCTCGCGTCCAGCACGATGAAGTGCAAGCCCTTGTAGTCGAACGAGTAGTAGGGCTTCCCTGCGTTCCGTTCGTAGGCGCCGAGGGCGTTGTCGTAGGTGATATCATGGTTGCCCGGTACGTAGTAGAACGGCACCTTGAGCGGAGCCACAATCGCCTTATACTCAGCCCACTCCTCGTCGAGCTTCAGCGTGTCGGTCTGCTGGTAACCCTCAATGTAGTCACCTACGCTCATCACGAACTCGGGCTTCGCCTTCACGACTTCGGCCACGACCTTCTCGTGGATGCTGTCCTGGTGGCCGCCGGTCCGATCCCCGATGATCGCGAACCTCACCGGCTTCGCAACCGCCACCACCGCCAGCAACAACACCACCAGCAGAATGACTCTCTTCATCTTCATCTCCTCTCTGTTCCCTGCTACCTATTCCCTAGCCCCAAGTCCCTATCTCAAAAACACCGCTGCCAGCACACCCGCGAACACCAACGCGGGCAGCATGTTCAGAACCTTGAGCTGCTTGATTTCCAGAATGGTAATACCCAGTCCGATGAGAATCAACCCTCCCGCGGCCGAGACTTCATTGACTACGACGTCCGACATCACTGCGTGCAGCGAGCCGGCAAGCAAGGTCAGACCGCCCTGGTAGATAAACAGCGGGATGACCGAGAAGAGCACCCCGACTCCGAGTGAAGCGGCCAAGGCCAGTGATGCGAACCCGTCGAGCACCGACTTGGCCGCGAGCAGGTTCGGCCTGCCGCCAAGGCCTTCCTCGATCGCACCAAGCACGGTCATCGAACCCATGCAGAAGAGCAGGAACGCCGTCACCAACCCCTCGGCGAACCTGCTCGGTTCCGGCGACTCTCCGCTTTGTGCCTTCGTGCCTTGGCGGTGAATGTCCTTCCTCTCAAGCTTCCTCCTCAGCCACTCGCCGAAACGGTTGAGCAGTCGGTCGATGTCGAGCAGCTCGCCGGTGACTGCGCCGAGTACGATTGAGAAGACGAGGACGAGCAGGCTCTTCGTCTTCGCGGCCATCGTGAACCCGATGAACAGCGTGAACAGGCCAATGCCCTGGAAGGCAACGGTGGTGAACCGCTTGGGCAGACGGGTATGGAAGAACAGACCGACCAGGCTGCCAGCAATCACCGCCCCGACGTTTATCAACGTGCCGATGAATCTCATCGCCGCATCCATTGTGGCAGACCCCGCTTCGGGGGTTTTGGCTTTTGGCCTTTGGCTTTTGGCTTCTGACTTGCACCCTTTGTGGCATCCATGTCTGCTCCGGCCTCCTACTGGAACCGGTTCCAGCCAGGGTGCCTTGGGTCGGCAGTTCCACCGAGCTCGATGAAGGCAGTTTCGACATTGAGCCGGTGCGCTTCTTCGTTCTGCTCCCGGTTCGCGAAGGTCATGTCCGCGCAGCTCGACAGGGCTTCGGCCACGCTGCGTCCCGCGGTAGCCGCGGCTTCCACGCGGCGCTGCAGCTCAACCAGGTACGTGCGGTCGGCGTCGAACCGGGCACGGACTTCGGCTTGACCGCTGGCGGGTCTGCCGTGTCCCGGCACGAGCGCTGTCACTTCGAGTTGCGCCAGGCGGTCGAGAGTCCGGCGGTACGACTTCAAGTTGTCCATCACGAATGGAATCTCGATGTCGCTCAACATGTCGGCAGCCCAGAGCAACTGCTCGGCGCGGTCGTAGACGACCAGTTGCTCGGGTGCGTGGCCCGGCGCGTGCAGCAGCTCGATTGTCTTGTCTCCGACGCGAAGCTCAAGCCGCTCGGCAAAGGTCTGGTCCGGCTCATGCATGAGGAACGGCATGTCACGCCGGACGCCTGACTGCCGCTCCCACTCGGTGACTTGGTGCTCAATGTGTGTGCCGGACTCGGCCAGGACAGCGACGCTCTCCTGCTGCTGCACTACCGGCACGCCCGGGAAGTACTCAGGACCCAAGACGTGGTCCCAGTGGCTGTGAGTCACCACAAGGTGTGTCGGCCTCGCGCCACGTACGTAGACGTGTGCCTTGATTCGATCAATCTCGTCGGGTAGCAACCCCGGGTCAACGAGCAACGCCTCAACGCCTCCAATGAACACGCCCGCATTGTAGGACATAGTGCGGGTCTGCAGCACAGCCAAGCTGGGTGTCGGTTGACGCAGACTCGTTTCCGCGCTCATGGCTTGCACCCAACTTCACGATACCGAAAACAGCCAACGAGGTGATCGTTGACCATCCCCGCCGCCTGCATGAAGGCGTAGCAGATGGTCGAGCCGACGAAGCGGAAGCCGCGCGCCTTGAGGTCTTTGCTCATCGCGTCGGACTCCGGGCTGTGCGCAGGAAGTTGCTTGAGAGTACGCCACCTGTTCTTCTTCGACTTCCCACCGGTGAACTGCCAGATGTAGCGGTCAAAGCTGCCGAACTCTCGCTGCACCACAAGGAACGCCCGGGCGTTGGCAATCGTGGCCTCAATCTTCATCCGGTTACGGATGATGCCGGCATCGGCGAGCAGGGCCTTCACCTTCCTCGCGTCGTACTTCGCCACCTTGCGTGCGTCGAAGCTGTCGAACGCCTTTCTGAACCCCTCGCGTTTCTTCAGCACAATCGCCCAGCTCAACCCGGCCTGAAACGCATCCAGCACGAGGAACTCGAACAGCTTCCGGTCATCGTGGAGCGGCACGCCCCATTCGGTATCGTGGTAGCGGGCCATCTGCTCGTTGCCCTCCGGCCACGGGCAACGTCGGACCGGTCTCACGACCTTTGATTTCTGCATGGTGGTGCTGGCAAGTAAACCCCAAACCCGGCCGTTGGTCAAGCCTCAACGGCTTGACGTGGCGTGTGGCGTTTCCTATGCTTCTCCGGCGACAGGGCCGCCGCTCAGCAAGGCCGGCCCTTGCCGCCGGTCCCGAGGTTTCGCCGAGAGGATATCCGCTGTTTCACTTCAGTTCCCGCGAGTTGCGCCTGCGCCTGTCTTCGGGCCACTCGCTCCGCTGCTGCCGCTTCCCCGGCCGCTGGATGACGGAGTCGGCGCTCGACCGGCTGCGCGAGGACGTCAAATCCATCACCGTCGCCCGGCTGGGAGCGCTGCCGGCCTATGGCGTGTTCCTCCCCGGCCGCGAGGCCTGGCGCAACCGGATTGTCACCTGTCTCTACGCCCGTGACCGCACGCCGGTCGCGTTCAGCACCGTGGTGTCCTACACGCTGGCGCTCGACGGCCGCGTCCACAACGTCTTCCAGCTCGGCCTGGTCGTCGCCAACGGCCGTTTCGCGCAGCGCACCATCGGCCCGCTCTACTCCTACCCGCTTGCCTACATTCTGGCGCTGCGCGGGTTCCGGCAGTATTGGATTGCCCAGGCGTCAATGATACCGAACCTCATCGGCTTCGTCGCCGACACCTTCGTCGACGTCTTCCCGCACTACCGCCGCCGCCACCCTCCGGCGCGCCCGGTCCGGGACATCGCGCGGCTCCTCGTTTCCGAGCACGGCGAGGAATTCGGCACCGAACCGGAGAGCCGGTTCAACGAAAAGACATTCGCGGTCAGCCACTGCTACGGCGGCGCGGCAGGGCTGCTGCGCAAGTCGTGGGACGACGTCGCGAAACACCGGGACCCGCGGTGCAACGAGCTCTGCCGCCGGGCGCTCGACTACGACCGCGGCGACGACTTGCTGCTGATCGGTCGCGTCAACCTCGCGATGCTGCTGCGCCGAACCGTCGGGAAACTCATCAGACGACGATGAGCAGGGACGACGCGGTTGTCCTCCGCCCCTGGCAGCCGGCCGACAACGAAGCGCTTGTCAACATCGCCCGCACGATGTCACTGCCGGCCCGGGTCCGTCTCGGTATCGACCGCGCTCCCGACTTCGCAGCGTTCTGCCGGAACGCCGGTGACGGCTTCGACATCGTCGTCGCCGAGGTCGATGGTCGGGTCGCCGGCTTCATGGAAACCCGCCGTCTCAAGTTCCGGCTCCAAGGCAACCCGGTGCGGGTCGCCTACCTCGCGCTGGTCGGCGTCGAACCGGGCAGCCGCGGTCACGGCCTCTTCCGCCGTCTGACTGCCGAGGTCGAGCGGCGCACTAGGGAAGCCGACGCAGACCTCGCCCTCGGACTGGTGAACGCCCGCAACCCACGGATGTCCGGCTACCTCGCCGCCAACCGGGCCGACATCGTCCTTGGCCGCCGGATTGTCGTTGCTTCGCTGCTGCTCGGCCCGCGCCATACGGTCGCGCCCGACCTCGCCGTCGGCCCGGCCGCCCCTTCGGACCTTGGCGAAATCGCGCAACTGGTCGAGCGAAGCCACGAGCGGCACATCCTGACGCCGGTCGTCGACGAAGCCGCTCTCGCTGCCCTCGGTCCGGAGAACATCGCAGTCTGCCGCGACCGCGGCCGCATAGTCGCGACGCTCGGCACCTGGGACCAGCGTGCCCTCCGCCGAATCATGGTCGTCGGCTACGGCCTGGCCGAGCGCGGGCTTCGCCGACTGCTCAACCTGGCCGGCGGGCTGACCCGCATCGCCCGGCTGCCCGCACCCGGCGAGGAACTGCGAGTCCTCTATGCGACGTACGCTGCCGCCGAGCCGGGCAGCGAAGGCGCGT
This sequence comes from uncultured bacterium, assembly GCA_964610135.1. Classification (GTDB taxonomy): domain Bacteria; phylum Hydrothermota; class Tepidihabitantia; order Tepidihabitantales; family Tepidihabitantaceae; genus UBA2258. Next base: position 6,589 of record CAZSUX010000046.1, read on the forward strand.
TCGCCGACCTGCTCCGGTCCGTCTGCAACCGCGTTGCCGGCCAGGGCTATCACGCACTGCTGCTCGGGCTGCCCGAAGACGACCCGCTGGCGGCAACGACCCGCGGTCTCTGGCAGTTCCGGAACGTCGACCTGCCGGTCATCATCCCGCGCGACGCCGCCCTGCGCGCCCTCCTCGGCGCCGGCCCGCCATCGGTTCGCTTCGAGTACGCCTTTGCCTGAGCGTCCGGCCATATCCTTGACTCGGCCCAGTCCACTGCCTACAATAGCGTACCAGTTGGACAATACCCTCAAGACCCCGCGCGGACAATCGTGAAGCAAGACAGCAGCTGCAGCCATTCCGTTTCGGTCGAGGACGTTGACCCGCTCGCCCTGCTCGGCCCGGCTGACGTCAACCTGACGACCCTCGCCAAGCACTACAAGACAGCGATAGTCGTCCGTGACGGCCGCATCATGCTCTCCGGGCCCAAAGCAGAAGAATCGGAACTGATGGGGCTGCTTGACCGGCTGCTTGCCCGCGTGCGCCGGGGCGAACCCTTGAGCCCGGAGCTGATTAACGCCGAAGTGGACCGGCTCCGCCGCAGCCGCGAGCCCGGTGCGAGCGAAGGCGAGCCGGAAGTGCTCGCCATCCGCACTCCGCGCAAGGCCATCTTCGCCAAGACGCACAACCAGCGCATCTACCTGCAGGCGATTCAGCGCAGCGACATCATCCTTGCCGTCGGGCCGGCCGGCACCGGCAAGACCTATCTCGCGGTCGCCGCCGCGCTCGAATCACTCGTCTCGGGCCACTCCAGCCGCATCATCCTCACGCGCCCCGCGGTCGAGGCGGGCGAATCGCTCGGCTATCTGCCCGGGACATTCAAGGAGAAAGTGGACCCTTACCTGCGCCCGCTCTACGATGCGCTCTTCGACATGATGCCGATGGAACGGGTCCAGCGCCTGATCGAGCAGGAGGTCATCGAGGTCGCGCCGCTCGCGTTCATGCGCGGCCGGACACTATCAGATGCCTATATCATCCTCGACGAAGCCCAGAATACGACCTCGACCCAGATGCGGATGTTCCTCACCCGGCTCGGCTGGAACTCGAAAGCAATCGTCACCGGCGATATCACCCAGATCGATCTTGCCGCGGCCGACACATCCGGCCTGATTGAGGCGGTCGACAGGCTTAACGGCGTCACCGGCATAAGCATCGTCCGCCTCACCGACGCCGATGTGGTTCGGCCGCCGCTCGTCTCGCGCATCATCCGGGCGTATGAGAACAGGCTGCCCAACGGACAGCCGGGAGTTAGCAGGTAGGAGTTAGTAGTTAGGAGTTAGCATGCCGGAGAAGGCGCACAAGAAGCTTGTTCTGTGGCAGAAGGGCGTCCACCTCGTGGTCACCGTCTATGAGGCGACGCGGCGTTTCCCGGCAAGTGAGAGGTTCGGCCTGGCCGCGCAGATGCAGCGGGCGGCCGTTTCAATACCAAGCAACATTGCTGAAGGCGCGGCACGCAAGGGGCGCAAGGAGTACCTGCAGTTCGTCTACACGGCCCGGGGTTCGTTGAGTGAACTGGATACACAAGTGGAGATAGCCTGTCAGCTCGGCTATCTTACTCCCGAAGAGTCAATCAAGCTGCAGGCCGAGATGGACGAAGTAAGCAGGCTCCTGAACGGCGTCATCTCCTATCTGTCGAAGAGCAATGGCTAGAGGTCTTGTCACTCCTAACTGCTACCTGCTAACTACTAACTGGGCTTCCCTGCCTTGAAGCCCAACGTCTTCGGCACGCAGGACAGCCGCCTGCGCGCCGACATCCGACGCCTCTGCCGGCAACTCACCAGGGACTTCAACCCGGACGCTGCCGCGGTCAACGTCGTATTCGTGAACGACCAACGGATACAAGAGATGAATCGCCGGTTTCTGAAGCGCGACCGGCCGACCAACGTCATTTCTTTCGACTGCGACGGACCGCACCTGCCGGGTGAGCCCCGACTTCTCGGTGAAGTCTACGTCTCCCGCGACCGGGCGCGCGCCCAGGCACGCGAGTACGGCGTCTCGTACGCCTCCGAACTCCGACGCCTCATCCTGCATGGCCTGCTCCATCTGCTCGGGCTCACCCACCGGCAGATGGAACCGTACTACCGGAGATACCTGCAGGCGACCAAGTGACCAATGACCAAATCCCAATGACCAGTCAACCAGGAAAGGACCAACCGCCAGGTACGCAGCGGCATTGGTCACTCGGACTTTGGGGCTTGCCTGGGAATTGGGTATTGGGTATTCGGAATTCCTCTTCCTAGCGCATGCTCTGGTATCTCGTCGCCATCGTCCTCCTGCTCGTCTGCTCCACCTTTTTCTCCGGCTCGGAGACCGCCCTCTTCTCATTAACCCCGGGCAAACGCGAAGAGCTGAGAACCAGCCGTCCCCACGCATCCCGCCGCGTGGACAGCCTGCTTTCCGACCCTGGCCGCCTGCTCGGCACGCTCCTGCTCGGCAACCTGATCGTCAACACCGCCGCGTCCGGGGTCTTCACTCTCGCGCTCCTCGCCCTGGCCCGACACAGCGGCACGAGCGAAGCCCTGCTGCTCGGCGCCGGCGGCATCGTAATGACGGTGGTCCTGCTCGTCTTCTGCGAAGTCACGCCCAAGGTGATGGCCAGCCGCAATCCCGGCTCCTTCGCACCCTGGGTCGCCGGGCCGGTCCGAGTAGCCCGGGTGGTGCTGCTGCCCTTCACGACGTTGCTGGTAAGGGTCAGCCTCCGCCTGACTCCGAAGCAACACGAGCCGGCCATGCTGTCCGACGACGAGCTCCACACGATGATTGACGTTGGCAAACAGCGCGAAGTGATATTCGGGTCCGAAGAGGAAATCCTGACCAACCTCGTCGGGCTCGAGAAACGAACCGTATCCGAAGTCATGACCCCGCGCATTGACATCGTCGCCGTGCCCGAAGACATGACCATCCGCGAGGCGGCTGCCACCTGTCGCGACGCCGGCTTCTCCCGGATCCCGGTCTTTCACGACACGATTGACCACGTCAGCGGCACGGTCTACGCCAAAGACCTGCTCAGCACCGATGACCCGAACGCGCCGGTCTGCTCCCTGTGCCGGCCGGCGTTCTTCGTGCCGGAGGTGAAACACCTGCCCCCGCTGCTCGACGAACTCCGCCGCAAAGGCTCGCACATCGCGGTCGTGGTTGATGAGTTCGGCCAGACATCAGGCCTGGTCACGCTTGAAGACCTGCTCGAAGCCGTGTTCGGCGAGATTATCGACGAGCACGACGTGGTCGAAGAACTGCCCTACTCCAAGCTCGACGAACGCAGCTACCTGGTTGACGGCGAGATTGACCTGGCGACACTCAACCGGCTGTTCCGCCGTGCGTTCACCGGGCTTGGGCACGAACGCCTTTCGGCCTTCATGCAGGACAAACTCGGCCGACTCCCCAGCGAGGGCGACATCATCACCCATCGCACCCTTGAAATCACCGTGAAGGAAACTGCCGGCCCCAAGCTCGAGAAGGTGCTGATACGGAAGAAGAAATGAGGACGGTGGCCAAGCGGTCGAGTGGTCAAGTGGTCAAGTGCCGGAACCGGAGTGCCCGCATCTCGCACTGGGTCACTGGGTCACTGGACCGCTGGACCACTGCCTGCTGATGGAACTTCTCTTCGGCTTCTTCCTGATTCTCGCCAGCGGATTCTACTCCGGTTCCGAGACTGCGCTCTATCGCGCCAACTGGATTCGTCTGACCAACTGGGCGAGCCACAATATCGCCGGCGCGAGACGAGCGCTCCAGCTTCTCGACCGGCGCGAGACCACGGTCGTCGATACGCTCGTCGGCGCCAATCTCTGCAACGTCTTTGCCACCGTGCTCTTCTCGCGTTTCTTCGCGGCACGCTACGGACCGGCGTACGCCATGGTCGCCGTCGTCCTCGTCGTCGGCCTCACAATCATCCTCGGCGACTACGTGCCCAAAGCAATTGCCCAGGCGTTTCCCGACCGCTGGCTCCGGCAGACCGTGCTGCCGCTGTCCGTCAGCCGCGTCGTGTTCGCCCCCGCGGGCTTCATCCTCTCCGGCATCACCCGCCTCCTTGTCGGCCCGTTCACCCGCTCCGGCCAGCGGTTCACGCTCACCCGGCAGGATTTCCTCGCCGCCCTGCGGAAGCGCGATGCCGAATCCGGCTCGGCCAGGCTCGTCACTGAAATGGTCTCCCGGCTCTTCCGCTTCTCTGCCATGAAGGTTTCGGAAGTCGGTATCCCGCTTGCGCAGGTCGAAGCCGTGCCCCACGACGCAGGCCTGAACGACGTGCTCGCGGTCATCAACGAGCACGGCTTCTCGCGCATCCCGGTCTATCAGGGCGACATCACCAACATCACCGGCGTAATCGTGGCGAAGGACCTGCTCGCGGCCCCGGCCTGGCGCGTCCGCAAGATGCCGCGCGTCAACGAAATCGACCGTGCCATGGAAGTCCTGCGCCTGATGCAGCACCGCGGCGAACACCTCGCGGTCGTCGAGGACGCAAGCCACCAGGTCACCGGCATCGTATCGCTCGAAGACCTGCTCGAAGAGCTCGTCGGCGAGATACGCTCCGAAGACTGAAGAGGAGTGGTCAAGTGTTCTAGTGATCCAGTGCTCCAGTGACGGAATCTGCACTCGACCACTCGACCGCTGGGCCACTGGACCACTTGTCTCATGCGCCGAATCGTTAGGTCTGAAGCGATCTGCCTGCGGGTCCAAGACTATCACGAGTCGTCCAAGCTCGTGACATTCTTCACGCTTGAACGCGGCAAGGTGAACTGCCTCGCCAAGGGCGCGCGCCGGCTCCGGAGCAAGTTCGGGGCCGCGCTCGACCTCTTTGCCCAGTCGCGCATCATCTACTACCTTCGCGAAACGCGCGACCTGTACACGCTCTCTGACGCCGAACTCGTCCACTCGTTTTCAGGCCTTGCGAACGGACCCGAGCGGTTCCTCGCCGCCGAACAGATGGCTGAGTTTGTCCTGCGAACCATCCAGCCCCACGACCCCAGCCCTCAGCTCTACCGGCTCCTGCTCAACTACCTCACTACTCTGGAGAGCTTGCAGTCCCCGGGTCCCGCCAATCTGCAACCTGCAATCTGCAATCTGCAATCCCCTAGCCCCCAACCCCTAACCCCTAATCCCTATCCTGCTCTCGTCTGCTCCTTCCTCCTCAAAGCCGCAAGCTTCCTCGGGTTCCGGCCCGAACTCCGTCGTTGCCTCATCTGTCACCGTCCCATCGAGGGCCCGCGCCCGGCCTTCTTCGACTCCGGCCGCGGCGGCATCATCTGCCCGCGCTGCGCCGGCGAGCGAGGGGACATGACCGCACTGTCGGACAGGGGCTCCTGCCAAATCGGCTCGGCGATTTCGGATCGTGTCCCAGGAATGACGCGCCTCGAACCCGCCGCCCTCGACACCCTCGCCTTTCTCCTTTACACGCCTGCCGCCGAAATCGCCTCGCTGGTTCAGTCCACTGGTTCCCAGTCCCTAGTCCCTAGTCCCCAACCCCCTATCCCTCTCCTTGATCTGGTCCTCGGCTTCCTCGGCCACCACTTCGACCCGCTCGTACTCAACTCCTTCCGCTGGCACGCGGGTCTCGAACGCAACGCCTGACCGGCACCGACGGCAGCGTACAGCTCACGGTCAACGGCTGACAGCTTCCTCACCCATCCCCTATCCTCAAGAAACGAAAGGGCTCTGGGAGTTCGCGTCCTTGGATTTCATTTCGGTTTCCAAGACAGCAGACCGGCAACCGGTCCCTAATCGCTCCCGCGAGAGCTCGCCGGAAAGCTCCTTAGGAAGCTCATCGCGAAGTTCCTTGGAAAGGAGCTTCAAAAGGTTCCTTGAAGGCTTCGAAAAGCGCTTTGGCCAAAGCTCGGAAAACTACTCGCGAAACCGCTTCACACATTGCTCGGTTCAATCCTCGCGACAGTCCTCGTTTCGAAGCTCGACGCAGACCTTAGCCTAAACCTTGACCTAGACCTTGACTCAAACCTCAGCCTATTCCTTGGCCTAAACCTCAACCTAAACCCTAATCTATTCCTTCTTCGACTGCTGCCCCCCAG
>CAZSUX010000046.1:12654-13280 GCA_964610135.1 uncultured bacterium
TGGCAGCTTGCCCTACGACCGGGGCGGCAGTTGTCCCTTCGCCCACTCCCCGGGAGAATTGTGTTCGGAGGCCGGCAGACCACCACATATAGGTGGCCAGCAGGCGGACTACAGCACCCGCAGAAGACGCGACCCTTGATGGCCTTGGCCGCAGCGTGGGTCACGGAACTCGACCCAGGATTGTGGCGTTGACTTCGGGCCTGACTTGGACACTTGGCTGCGAGTTCGACCCGCAACTGGCTGCCGCACTCAGCACGGCATCCAAAGCGCGGTTCAGAGCAGGAATCGTCGCGCGCCTGGCTGCCGAACTCAACCCCGAACTCGTAGCGACGCTGAAGGTCTAAGTCACTGTGCCATTGACTGTTGTATTGACTGCAACAGTCACCACGCAGCTCAGACCCAAGCTAACTCCTTGATTCACGGCCACGTTCACGACCGCGTTCGTCTCGGAACTCAACCCCGCAGTCAACCCGGGAGTGACTCCCCTCCTGCCGGCTCATGTGCCCGGTGGCGTCCCACCGCCCACGCCTTAGCCGGTGACGAACGGCTCATGACGTCCCGCCCGAATCCAAGGGGCGGGCTTTCGCCCGCCCCTGCCTGTCTACTGTCTACTGTATCCTGTCTTC
>CAZSUX010000047.1:0-13171 GCA_964610135.1 uncultured bacterium
GCGATGAACTGGTGCGCAAGCAGCTTCTCGACGACCGGGTGGCGGCCGCCGGTGATTTCGAGCACGGTCGAGTCGTCGACAACGGGCCGCGTGTAGCCCGAGTCGCGGGCCACGCGGGCGAGGCTTGAGAGCGCGTCGAGTTCAGCAAGCAGGCCTGAAAGCGCCAGCACGCGCCCGGTCTCGGCCGCGATGCGCTTGCGCAGGGCCGAAAGCAGTTCCAGCTCGAGCTGTTTGATGCGGTCCTCGGCGTTGAGCACGCGGGCCTCGTGGTCTTTGAGTTCGGGCGTGATGAAACGCTCGGCGTTGAGCACGGACTGCTTACGCAGGTAGTTCTTCGGGACTTGACCAAGATAGGATTTGGTGACTTCGATATAGTAGCCGTAGACCGAGTTGAAGCGGACGCGGAGGTTGGGGATGCCGGTGCGCTCGCGTTCGGTCTCCTGCAGGCGGGCGATGTAGCCCTTGGTGTCCGAGGCAAGCGTCCGCAGCTCGTCCAACTCACTATTGGCTCCGGGCCGAATCATGCCGCCTTCGGTTATCGCCAGCGGCGGGTCATCCACCAGCGCCTTGGCGATGTCGGCGGTCACGGCCGAGAAGTCGTCGATACGGTCGTGGATACGACTCAGCAGTAGCGATGAGTGATGAGCGATGAGTGATGAACGGCCGAGGACGTTCTTTATCTCCGGCGCAAGGTCGAGCCAGGTGCGGAGGGCGACCAGGTCGCGGGCGATGGCCCGTTCGAGCGCGATACGCGAGCTGATGCGTTCGAGGTCGCCGAGCTTTCCGAGCAGGGACTCGATTTCGTCGAGCGGCGAGCCGGCGCGGGAGAGTCCCTCGACCGCGTCCTGCCGTGCGCGGATGGCTTCTACGTTGAGCAGGGGCGCGAGCACCCAGCGCCGGAGCAGCCGGGTGCCGGCCGGAGAGCGGGTGCGGTCGAGCACCGAGAGGAGCGTGCCTTCGCTGGTTGGGCGCTGGTTTTCCGAACTGGTGCGCTCGACCAGTTCGAGGTTGCGGCGCGAGATGCGGTCGATGAGCAGGAAGTCGCCGGACTGGTAGGGCGATATCTTGCGGATGTGGTTGAGGGCGGTGCGCTGGGTTTCTTCGAGGTAATGGAGGATGGCGCCGGCCGCACAGATGCCCTCGGTCATCGTCCCGATGCCGAACCCGTCGAGGTTGGCGACGCCGAAGTGGGTGGAGAGCTTGTCGAATGCGTAGTCTTGGGTGAAGTAGTAGTCATCAAGAAGAGTGAATTCAGAATGCAGAGTCCAGAGTCCAGAATCCAGAGTCTTCGGTGGAGAAGTGGACGGGGCAGAATTCCGAGGTCCCGAGCGAGGAGCCGATAGTCCAGAATCCGGAGGCTTCGGACATTCTGAATTCTGGCTTCTGGTTTCTGAATTCTGAATTGTCCGTTCCCAAGTCTGGGGCGCTAGGATCTCCGTCGGGTCGATTTTCTGTATCTCTTCGACCAGGGAATCGGCCGGGACTTCGGCAACCGAGAACTCGCCGGTCGAGACGTCGGCGAAGGCGATGCCGTAGCGGTCTGCGGCAGGGGAGAGGGCGAGCAGGAAGTTGTTGCGTTTGGCTTCGAGCAGGTCAGGGTTGGTGACGGTGCCGGGCGTTATGACTTCGACTACGTCGCGCCGGACGACCGGTTTGCGCGCGTCGGGCAACTCGAGCTGGTCGCAGACCGCGACCTTGAACCCCTGGGTTACAAGCCTGCCTACGTAGGTGTCGAGCGCCTTGGCCGGGACCCCGGCCAGCGGAACCCGGTTGTCCGGGCCGTGAGGCCTGGATGTGAGCGTCAGGTTGAGCGCCTTGGCCCCGATGGCCGCGTCTTCATAGAACATCTCGTAGAAGTCACCGACCCGGAACAGGAGCAGCGTGTCCTTGTGTTTCTCCTTTATCCTCCGGTACTGGGCTAGGAGCGGGGTCAGCTTTTCAGACATCAGCGAGAATGGGGAGGGAGGAGAGAGGACGGAAGAGCGAGGAGTGAGGAGGGAGGAGTGAAGAGCGAAGAGCGAGGAGCGGAGGGCGAAGCGAAATCCGGCTATTCACTCTGTTTGCCTCACTGCGTCGCAGACCGGAAAGTCTCAGGCGGGGCGGCGGGAGTGGCCCGGCCCCGCCGATTCGGACTGGAGCGCCGACAGCACTTCCGCCAGTACCGCGCGGGCGCGACCGGTTTCTTCCCGCTCGAGGTACATCGTCGCCAGGGCTACGCGCGGGAACACGTCCCGTTTCTGCCGGCCCGCGAACCGCTCGAGCAGCCGGATGGCCGAGGAGAGGTCTTCCTTCTTCTCGTAAATCTCCGCGAGCGCGACCACCAGGCCGGCGTCATCCGGTATCTTGCGCAGCAGCTTTTCATACAGGGCCGTGATGTCCTCGAACTTGCCCGCATCGAAGTAGGCGCGTTCCAGCCGGTCACGGACCTGTGCGTTCTCTTCCGGCGCCAGTTCCAGGATGTCGTTCCAGGTGCTGATCGCCGCATTGGTGTCGCCCTGGCTCAACTGGTGGTCGCCCAGGTAGAGCCGGGCCGGAATCGAATTCGGGTCGAGCTTGAGGGCGGTCTCGAACGCGGCGAGAGCCGCGCCCGGATTGTCCTTGGGGTAGGCACGACCGTACTCGGTGTAGAGCCGGGCCGCGCGCTGACGCTGGTGTCGGGCCAGTTCTTTGAGTTGACCCTCGCACTTGTCCCAGGCTCCGGTCTCGATGTAGAGCTCGGCCAGCCGCTCCGCGCTTTCGGCGTCGGTTTTGTCCAGATGCACGAGCTCTTCGAGCAACGATATCGCCTTCACCTTCCGGTCCGCCTTCACGTAGTCGCGGACCAGCGCCTGCAGTACCTTCTTCTCATCGCGCTTGTCCAGGTTGCGGCGCAGCGCCAGGTTCTCGTGTACTTTGATGGCACGTTCGACCTCGCCCTGCTGCATGAAGAGGTCACCGAGCCGGATGTAGGCGTCGACGTTGTCGGAGTCGGTCGCCACGGCTTCCTTCAGCCGGGCAATGGCGTCGACGGTGCGGCCGTCCAGCGCCGCCTGCAGGCCTTCGACGTAGGCCGGGACCGCACTCCGCCGCTTGCGGAGAAAGTCGCGGACCACCGGATAGAGCGCAACCACGAGCAGCGCGAGGATTACGAGAATCAACCACGTCATCAGGCACCTCCGTCCGCGAAGTCGGTTCGTTCCGATGCGGTTTTCGGCGGGTACTCGCCTTCCAGCGGCGCGTTGCGCAGGGCGCGCAGTTCCTCCATCATGGCCTCCTGCGATTTCTTCTGGCGATAGAGGCGCGAGCGGAGCTGGATTTCCGATATCAGCGAGAAGATGCCCACGCAGAGCGCGCCGAACGCGAATGAGTAGAGCATCACGAACGCAACCGGCACATCGTAGTAGGTCTTGTTGAAGACCACCGCGTTGGTCATGGTCTGGGAGTTGGTGAGCGCGAGCACCAGCACGACCACGAATGCCAGCAGAATCAGAATCACGCGAAAGATGACCACAGAAGCCTCCTTGGGCGAAGTTGACAAGTTTCAAGGGGAAATGACAAGAGGGAAGGGGAAAGGGGAAATGAACAAGGTGAAGGAGACGCAAGGAATGACGAACGGCCGGACTTCGTCATTTCTCCTTTTTCCTTTCTACTTCAACATGGCACATTGCGGCGGTGCGGGCGGGGACCTCGGCCACCGGGGTCCAGCCATTGATGCGCGTGACCCGGCGGCGAACCAGGTCGCCGGGCGCGCACGGGCCTTTGACGATTACAACCTTATTGGTGACGGTACGGCCGAGCCAGCCGGAATCCCGCGGGCTCGGACCTTCAATCAGCAGTTCAAATTCCCGGCTCAGCATCCCGCGGTTGTGCTCGGCGGTGATGCGGTTCTGTACCTCAATCAGGCGAGACAGGCGTCGGCCCCCATCCGCCTCCGAGACTTTCGGTTCGAACTCCCCGGCGCGGGTGCCGGGCCGGAACGAGAAGCGGAACATGTAGGCGAAGTCGAACCGTACCTGTTCGACGAGGTCGAGCGTGGTCCTGAAGTCGGCCTCGGTCTCGGATGGGAAACCGACCAGCACGTCGGTCGTGAGAGTGACCTCGGGCAGGGCCTTGCGGCAGAGCGCGATTTTCGCCAGGTACTCCTCGCGCGTATAGCCCCGGTTCATCCGTTCGAGGACGGGGTTCGAGCCGGACTGCACCGGCAGGTGCAGGCTCGGGCAGACGTTGGGCATACGGTGCATGGTCTCGAGCAGGCTCGAATCGAGGTCGCGCGGGTGCGAGGTCAGGAAGCGTATCCGCACCTGTGGCAGGGCAGAGGCGACGGCGGCGAGCAGGTCCGGAAACCGGCGGCTGCCGTCGCGATAGGCGAGCACATTCTGTCCGAGCAGCGTGATGTCCTTCACGCCGTCGGCGACGTGGCGCTCGGCTTCGGACAGGATGCCCGCCAACGGCCGCGAGCGCTCACGGCCCTTGACGTGCGGGACGATGCAGTAGGTGCAGTAGTTGTCACAGCCGCGCATCACGGTGACGAAGGCGGATACCGAGCCCTGGGGACAGTCCCCGTCCGGGGACAGTCTCCGCGCGGGCATGACGGCGTCGTAGCACTCTCTTGTCTGGCGGGTGGCGACGAGGCCGGTCGTGCCCGCCCGCACGTCCGCAATCAGCTCGGGCAGGCGCAGGTACTCGTCCGGCCCGACCACGATGTCGGCCCGATGGTCGGTGACGAGCCTGTCAGCAAGCCGCTGGGCCATGCACCCGAGCACGCCGACGACCCTACCTTCGCGTTCGGAACGGAGAGCCCGGAAGGTGCCCAGGCGGCCCAGCGCCCGCTGCTCCGCGTGGCTGCGTACCGAGCAGGTCATCATCAGCAGCACGTCAGCGTCCTGCTCGTCAGCAGTCTCGGCAAAGCCGGCGTCGGCCAGCACCCGGCGAACCACGCCGGACTCATGGACGTTCATCTGGCAGCCGTAGGTCTGCAGGTAAAACTTGGGCAACGCATTGACATTCTATCCGTGGTGCCGGATTGTCAAGCAAAGGAACGGGCCTGGTCAAACTAGCGAGAGGTTGAGGGAACAGCCCGACTACCGCGGCGGACGGTGGGCGGTGTTCGCGTGCGGGCCGGAGTCCTTCTGCAGGACTATCTTGAAACGCCCCATTTCATCCTTGTGGTAGTACCCGTGGTGGCACTTGATGCCGGCCTCAGTGCAGATGCGCTCGGCGTCCGGTGTCGCCGTGTACGGTGCCAGCAGGTACAGCGGCGGGCCCAACCCGGAAAGCGCGCGCCAGTGTTCGACTTCCTGAGATCCAACAGTGTCGGTTGTCTCCACCTCGACGACGAGCCTGACCTTGGCGGAGCCTTTCTCAGTTACGACAATGTCCGGGTACTGGTGTCCGACCGCCACGTTCTTCTCGGTGCCAGGATTGGCGTGGATCGTGTACTTCGTGCTGTTCGTGAACTGCTCGACCGCCGCTTCGATTACGAGGTCGTGCTCGGTCTGTTCCTCATCCGGCCGTGCTGCCACCCATCATGATAAACTTGCGGCTTCCCGCTGTCAATAGCAGGCGGGTGCCCGGAATCCGGGCATGAGTTCTCGCTGCGACACCATCGAATCGCCTGGTACGAGGGTAGACATCGTCAGACAATCCGCAGGAGCGAGAGCGTCTTGACGTTCCCGGTTCTGAGTTGGCCCCGGGGGGCCCTGTCGGACAGCACGTCCGCTGGGGTTGCGGTAGGAGAGCGGGCTAGAACTTGACGGTCAGGAGGTTCGGGGCCGCGAACTGCCGGCTTGTTGCATAGGATGCCGCGCCCCCGACAAGGCCCGCGTAGTTGAACTCGAAGCGCGGCTCGATGTACCCTTGAGCCGACTGCCCGGATTGCAGGTTTTTTGCCAAGGCGATGCCCCCGACAAGCCCGCCGATTGCGCCCGCTGAACCAGCGACAGCGGTTGCCTCCACTGAATTGGTGAGTACACCGAGCCCGGAACCGAGCAGTGTACCGCCGATTGTCATCCCCGTGACTATGAGGCCGTTGCCGTTCGTGAGTCTCGCGTCGCGAATCGAGCCCTCGGTCCACCACGCGCCGCACGCGCTGCCGGCTATTCCCAGCATGCAGGCCGCCGCCGGGCCCCCGGGTTTGACAAGAGCCGCGTAGAGCGCTATCGGCACGGCGGCCCCGATGACAGCGCCCGTGCGCAGTACTGTCACCTGTCCTTCCGTGCAATCCCACTTCGGTGCTCTCCAGTTTCCGATGACGCTGCCCGTTGCCATACCGGCCAGGGTCCAGAAAGACATCGAGATGTTGTAGCGACCATCAGTCTGAGTCCAATCGAGGCACGCCGCACCGAGCAGCGCGCCGTCCATGAGTCCCAAGTCCGTGTATGCGGTGACCAGGGTCGCTCGCCCCAGGCTGAGCTTGTCTGCCAGGGTGTAGCCGGCAACCTGCCCGCCGATGCTCGTGCTCATCATGATTGCCGAATACGCCCGGTACTCACTGATATGAAACATGTGGCCGATAAGATAGCCGGCCAGAACACCTCGGTAGCCATTGGCTACGGAGAGGTGCGCCTGGGCATTGGTCATCTTCATGTTGCGCATGGCAGACAAGGGCGCGAAATAGGCGGCCGAAGAGACGACCAGGGACAGCGCTGCCTGCCAGCGGAAATCGGCATTGGGGATGATAAACGCAGTCGTCGCCGGGCCGTACCAGCCAAGGGCCAGGGGAATCTGCTGCAGGAGGAAGCTGCCCCGGCCTTCCTGGTCCAGTTTCACGGGCTGGGGCCGGGCCATGTACGTATCGACCTGTTGTCTGATATGGGTGAGGTCATACTCGGCGATGCTCATTCGTTCCCTGCTTCCGTCCGTGCGGTAGACTTCGAGCACCGGCCCGTCGGCCGTTCGCCACAGCTCGAGGTGGTCGAACCCCGTGAGTTCGGGGAAAGCCGCGGCCTCGGCACTCGTCTCGGCGGTGAGCCGGTACAGCCCGCCCCTTGAATCGAAGCTTAGCGGCTGCTCGATGACCTGCCCGAGCGCAAGCACCAGGCAGACGCCCAGACCGGCCAGGACTGCCTTCATTCTGCCACAATTGTGGTCACTCAGACTGACTTGTCAAGTCGGAACCATCGCTGAGCTTGACAGGGACGGAGTTCAGTTTAGGCTTGGGGTACAATGACGAAGCACCTGATGGTCGCCGGACTCGGGCTTGTCCTGCTGCTGGCGTGCGACCGGCATGAGCCCGCGGACTATTTTCCACTGAAGGCCGGGCAGCAGCGGGTGATGCAAGTGCACACTCGAATGATCGAAGGCACGGATACGACCGAGACGACCCAGGTGAAGGTGGTCGAGGTTGTCCATGGACTGAAGGACGTACCCGGAATGGGCAAGTGTTGGGTCGTGGAGTCGCCGCGCGACACCGGCCAATCGTCTTTTTCTTTCTTCCTCAAGAACGACGACGGCATCATTCAGCTCGTGCAGACCAGTGCGGAAAAGCCGCCAGTTGAGATTCTGTACCTGGCTTTGCCGTTGGTCAAGGGACTGAAGTGGTATGACACCAAGGCGCAAGGCGAGGTTATGGAGGTCACTGCGCAGGAAACGGTGAAGGTGCGGGCCGGCACCTACGCCGACTGCTACGTGGTAGCCGTGAAGAGCACACGAGCGGGCTGGAACATGACGCAGTGGCTCGCCCCGAACGTCGGAGCGGTCAAGTGGGAGAACCGCGCGGCCTGGACCGATAAGAGCGGCAAGAGGTGCGAGGTGCTGAAGCGGGCCGAACTGGTGGCGTTCAAGGTTCCGCGAGACTCCGGCAAGTAGGCGGCCGGTTTCATTCCGTGACCGGCGCCCCACATCAGGTTCGGCTGAACCTCCGGCGGCCCGCCTTCGCGGTGGTGCTGTGCGCCCTGGTCGCAGCGTTCGTCTATCTTCCTACCCTCAGATACCAGCTCGTCTGGGATGACCAGGATATCATCGTACAGAATCAGTCGTCTCCATTTAAGGCGTTTGCACACTCTTTCTGGTATGGTGGCGGAGCCGGCGTGCTGGGCAAGGACCCGTACTATCGGCCGCTGTCGAACTTCAGCCTCGGCGTTGACGAACTGATAGCCGGGCACCGCGCATGGTACTTCCACCTGGTGAACGTGTTGCTGCACGTCGCCGTGGTGGCGCTGGTGGGTGTGGTGGTCTGGCAGCTGTTTGGTTCGTTCTGGCCGGTATTGGTGGCCGGCATGGTGTGCGCGGTGCATCCGTTTGCCGCGGACAGCGTCGCCTATGTCAGCGGTCGCACCGACCTGCTGGCCGGCGTCGGGTTGCTGATCGCGCTCCTCGGTCTGCTGCGATTGCAGAAGCGGCACGACTGGCCGGCCATCGCGATGATATGGGTCGGGTTCGCGGTCGGGGTGCTTTCCAAGGAGACCGGGGTGATGTTCGCTGTCGTGGCCGGGGTTTGGATAGCAACGCCTGGGCTGAAGCGAGTACGTCGTACCGACTGGATTGCGTTGGTCGGAGTGCTCCTGTCGCTTGCCGCGTATCTTGCCGCCCGCTACGCGGTGCTGGGAAGTGTGGTCGGGATGTCGGTCGGGGTCAACTTCGGAGCGTGGCTGTTGCTGTCGCTGAGCAACTTCGGGCGACTGCTTCTCGTATCTATCCTGCCCTGGGTGCAAGGCGTGTTCGTGTGGACCGAGGCCGGTGCCGGCCCGCTCGCCTGCTTCGCCGTGGCAAGCGTGCTGTATCTGGCCTTGCCGCTTGCGCTTCGTCGGATGCACGGGTCACGCGAAGCTGGCCTTGCCTGGTTGTGGGGAGCGGTGATGCTGCTGCCGTTTGCCGGTCTGGCCGGGTTCGGCCCGGTCGGCCGGCTCTGGTACGTGCCGGGTATCGGGTTCGTGCTGCTCGTGCTGTACGCCGGCCGCGAGAAGATACGGGGCAATCGCGGAGTTCGGTCCGGAGCACTTGTCGTGGCGCTGGGATACTGCGCTCTGTTCGCGTTGGTGCTTCTGCCCCAACGGATGCGCGTGTGGAAGGACGGCTACACGCTCTTCCGGCGGATGACAACTGAGGCACCAAAGTACCCGGCTGCCCACTTCAACTATGCCTTTGAGCTACGCAG
This sequence comes from uncultured bacterium, assembly GCA_964610135.1. Taxonomy (GTDB): domain Bacteria; phylum Hydrothermota; class Tepidihabitantia; order Tepidihabitantales; family Tepidihabitantaceae; genus UBA2258. The sequence goes on from CAZSUX010000047.1 coordinate 9,074, forward strand.
GCGCGGAGACCTAGACGGTGCAGCTACCGAGTACCGGAAGGCGATTGCGCTGGACCCGGGGATGGCCCTCGCCTATTCGAACCTCGGCGCTCTGCTGCAATCAAGAGGCGAACTGGCCGAGGCCGAGTCCCTGTACCTGAAGACAATAGAACTCCGGCCAAGCTACGCGCTCGCGTGGAACAACCTCGCCATTATTCACTACAGGCGGGGAGACGGCGCGGGCGCGGTACGCGCCTTCCGCCGGGCAATCGAACTGAAGCCGGACGATGCGGGCGCAATATACAATCTGGGCCGGGTCTACCAACAGGCCGGGATCGCAGACTCGGCCGCGTTGATGTTCGAACGAGCGTATCGGCTCGAGCCCGACAACCCCCAGATCAGGGCTTCCTTTGAGCAGACGCAGGCGCAGCGCCGGTGAGCGACGCCGGCAGCCTTCCCAGGGAACTGCGCAGCCTCCCACGGGGGTTGCGGCTAAGTCCCGGCAGCCGGAGTCGATAGCCGTTCAGGACCGCAATTCAAGTGTTGACAAGTAACGCTATTCGGCTATATTGTGCAGCTTTCGCTAGGATGGCGACCGGGCCAAGTTAGAGGCCCCTCTTACAACCGGCTGAAGCGGAAAGGCAGGCGAGCTAGACTCGACGGTTTCGTTTTGTAGCGTGAGAATGATATGAGTTTGATAAGAAGTGCAAAGAAGATACGCATCAAGCTGAAGGCGTACGACCACCGGATCCTTGACCAGAGCGCCAAGGATATCGTGGACGTCGCGAAGCGGACCGGAGCCCAGGTTTCCGGGCCGGTGCCGCTTCCGACCAAGCGTACGCTCTTCACTGTGCTCCGTTCGCCTCACGTTGATAAGAAGTCGCGCGAGCAGTTTGAGTTGCGGGTGCACAAACGTCTGATCGAGATATCCAACGCGACGGCGGAAATGGTCGATGCCCTGATGAAGCTGGAAGTGCCGGCGGGGGTCGAAGTGGAGATCAAGTCGGCATGATCGCACTCATCGGTCAGAAGGGCAACATGGCGCAGCTCTATGATGAGCGCGGCGTGGTTGTGCCGGCGACCGAGGTAAGGGTCGGCGAGTGCGTCGTCGTCGACAAGCTTACGCAGGAGCGGAATGGATACGAGGCGCTGCAGATTGGCTTTGGCGCCGTATCGAAGCGGAAGTCCTCAAAGCCCTTGCTGGGCTCCTACAAGAAGGCGGGAGTGCCACCGGCCCGATCCCTGCGGGAGATCAAGGTTGACAAGATTGCCGACTACAAGGTCGGTCAGAAGCTGGGCGTGGGCGTATTTGCGCTGGGCGACACGGTGCATGTTACCGGTGTCACCCGGGGCCGGGGGTTCGCCGGTGGAATGAGGCGCTGGGGCTGGCACGGCGGCCCAAGCTCGCATGGCTCAATGACTCACAGGAGAGTCGGCTCGGCCGGTTCGGGCACCAGTCCGGGACACCTACTGAAGGGGCGGACGCAGGCGGGCCACTATGGCGTGGAACAGGTGACCATTCGGAATCTGTCAATCGTCAAGCTCGATCCGGAAAGAGGCGTGCTCTACGTTAACGGCGCGATACCCGGCTATCGAGGGTCAGTGGTGTTGATTCAGAAGAAGGTTGTGTCGATTCGGAAGAAGGCATAGGCAGTGGATTTGCTGACGATCAGCGGGGCGGTGAAGGGGCAGGTTGAGTTGCCGGCCGCGCTGTTCGACCAGAAGGGCAAGAAGGGCCTGGTCTGGGAGTCGGTGAAGTGCTACCTGGCAAACCAGCGCCAGGGCAACGCCTCCACCAAGACCCGTGCCGAAGTTTCCGGAACGGGCAAGAAGCCACACCGCCAGAAACATACCGGCCATTCGCGCCACGGCTCGCGGCGTTCTCCGATTTTCGTCGGCGGCGGCATCGCCTGGGGTGCAAAGCCTCGCGATTACTCCTACGAGCTGCCGAAGAAACTGCGACGCCAAGCGCTGGCACTGGCACTGACCGCCAGGAAGGGCGAGGAGGCGGTGACGCTAGTGGAGGATTTCGAACTTCCTGAACCCAAGACCAATGAAATGGTCAAGGTGCTCAAGGGGTTGAACCTCAACGGCAAGGTGCTTCTGCTGACGGGTGGCAATTCCGAGAGCTTGAAACGCGCCAGCCGGAACCTGCCGGGTTTGACCGTGACAACCGCCCAACGGGTCAATACGTATGATGTTGTCTCGCACGAACGGCTTGTACTCACCGAGTCGGCCCTGAAGCAGCTTGAAGCGAGAGCGATATGACGGAGCCTACCCGAGTCATCCTGAGCCACGTCGTTACCGAGAAGGCGGAGCGGCTCAGGGCCGAGCAGTCGCGGTACACGTTCAAGGTGGCGTCAACGGCCAACAAGATTGAAGTGCGTGATGCAGTCGAGCGTCTGTTCAAGGTTCATGTGCGCGACGTGCGCGTGATGAACTACCTGGGCAAGATGCGGCGTATGGGTCGTTTCTCGGGCCGCCGTCCGGACTGGAAAAAGGCGGTCGTCACCCTGAAACAGGGCGAGCGTATTGCGAGCCTGGAGCGCTAGGTGGGCATAAAGAGCTACCGCCCGACTACCCCGGCCCGGCGCTACTACATGGTGGCCTCGTTCGATGACATTACCCGCGACAAGCCGCACGAGTCGCTGCTCCGGCCTCTGCCTAAGAGCGGCGGCCGGAACAACACGGGCCGGAAGACGAACAAGTGGATCGGTGGCGGCGAGAAGCAGCAGTACCGCGTGGTTGACTTCCTGCGTGATAAGACCGGGATTCCGGGCAAGGTTGTCTCGATCGAGTACGACCCGAATCGAACGCCCCGGATCGCGCTGGTCTGCTATGTTGACGGCGAGTACCGCTACATTCTATGCCCGCTGGGCCTGAAGGTCGGCGACACCGTGAGTTCGGGCAGCGGCCTGCCGATCCGCGACGGCAACGCGATGCCGCTCTCGGACGTGCCGGTCGGCGTCGAGATTCACAACCTTCAGCTCTATCCACGGAGCCGGTCATTTCTTGTACGTGCAGCCGGAACCGCAGCCCAACTGATGAACAAGGAAGAGGATATGGCCGTGATCAAGTTGCCGTCCGGCGAAATCCGGAGGTTCCACCTCGCCTGCATGGCGACCGTGGGACGCCTGTCCGTTCCCGAGCACAAGGACATTTCTATCGGCAAGGCCGGTCGTTCCCGGCATCTCGGTATCCGACCGGTTTCGCGGGCCGTCGCCATGAATCCGATTGACCACCCGATGGGCGGCGGCGAGGCCAAGAGTTCGGGCGGCCGGCATCCCTGTTCCGAGCGCGGCATCCCGGCCAAGGGTTACAAGACCCGGAACCGGAAGAAGAAGTCGAGCCGGATGATCGTCCAGAGGAGAAAGAAGTAATGGGGCGTTCAATCAAGAAGGGCCCTTACATCGACCAGAAGCTCTTCCTCCGCGTGCGCCAGCAGGTCGAAGCGGGCGAGAAGCGTACGGTCAAGACCTATGCACGGCGCAGTGTGATACCGCCGGAGTTCGTCGGTCACACGATCGCGGTTCACAACGGCCGTCAGTTCCTGCCGGTATACGTGACCGAGCGGATGGTCGGGCACCGGCTGGGCGAATTCTCACCGACGCGGACGTTCCGGCAGCACTCGGGCGTGCGTAAGGAAAAGGTCGAGGCGAAGAAGAGCTAGGGACCAGCGATGATTGAGGCCTTTGCCGTCGGACGCTTTCAGCCCGGATCGGCCAAGAAGCTGACGCTGGTCGCGGACTTGATCCGCGGCCGGGACGTGCCGACCGCGCTGCGTACTCTTGCATTCCTGGTCAAGCCGTCAAAAGCGCCGGTGATGAAGACGCTCCGCTCGGCGGTCGCCAATGCCATCACCAAGGCGGGCAAGGCGAAGCTCAAGGAAGAGGACCTGGTCGTCACCGAAGTGCGCGTGGACCAGGGGCCGATCCTGAAACCCAAACGCTGGCAGCCCGGGCCCCGCGGCATGGCCACGCCGATTCGGAAACCGACGGTTCACGTCCGGGTCCGAGTCGCTACCAAAAAGGGAGTTAAAGTCTAGATGGGACAGAAGACCCACCCGATCGGTTTCCGGCTCGGGATCAGCAAAGACTGGAAATCGTCCTGGTTCTCGAA
>CAZSUX010000048.1:0-12947 GCA_964610135.1 uncultured bacterium
GACATCATGTGGGTGTAGCGGTTGACCCGCTTGCCGTAGCGCTCGTCGTGCTCGGCGTCGACCAGCCACAGGTACTTCTTCGCCACTTCGTGCAGGGGGAAGCTCTCGAGCCCGAGGTAGTTGACCGCGAGCACGGCCGGGTGTTTCTCGAGGAATCGCGCCACGGTCATCGCGGTCTGGCTCCAGGCGTCCACCCGGGCGCGCAGCGTGCGCAGGTCGGTGAGGGTCATCGTCGCCTGGAAGGGATGAAGACAGCCGCCCTGTTCGCGCTGGGGGTAGCGCTTGAGGTAGAGCGCGAAGTCGGCCTTCAGTTCGTCGTTGGGGATGTTTGAGACAATCGGCATGCGGGCGATGACCGCGCCGGCCATTCCGAGCCCCGAGCAGCTCATCACCTTGGTGGCGGAGTGGATGACCACGTCGGCGCCGTGCAGCAGCGGCCGCATCAGCGCGGGCGAGGCGATGGTCGTGTCGAGTACCAGTGGGATGCCGTGTTCGTGCGCCAGTTCGGCAACCGCCGCGACGTCGAAGAACGCTAGGCCCGGGTTGGAGGGCATCTCGCCGTAGAGGAAACGCGTGTTCGGGTCGATGTTGCGGCGCCACTCGTCGAGGTTACTCGTGTCAACGACCATCCTGACGTCCATGCCGCGCTCGTGCTTCAAGCGTGCGTCGAAGAGCTGGTAGGTGCCGCCATAGAGCTGGCAGGCGGACACGAAATTCGGCGGCTTGGTGCCGGGCAGGGCCATGAGCGCATCGACCGTGTTGCCGATGGCGGCCATACCCGAGGAGTAGACGCAGCACCCGGCCTCGATGTCTGAACCGTAGGTTTCCAGCAGGGCGAGCTTGTCTTCAAGGAACCCAAGCGTCGGGTTGTGGATGCGGGTGTAGCACCAGGTTGGTATCTTGTAGCCAAGGGCAAGCTCCATCTCGTCGGAGTCGCGGTAGGCCTGTGCCGACGAGAAGAGGGTCGGCTCCATTATCGCGCCGTGGTTGTGGTCGAGGGACTCGGCGACTGTGTACAGGCCGTGGACCGCGATGGTGTCGAAGCGGAGCCGGCGCACGCGGTTCATGGCTTCGGCGCGGGCCTTTAGCGACCTGCGCGCCTCATCAATGTAGTGCTGGGAGCCAGTCGGTACGCTCGGGTCTTTCTGGTTCACGTTTCCTCCTCATTGCGGGCAGTCGTTACGTGCACGGCAACCTCGTTGGCGGTTAGTCTTCAGCCAGTGCCTGGTCTAGGTCAGCGATCAAGTCTTCAGCGTCCTCGATGCCGAGCGCGAGGCGGACAAGGTCGGGAGCGATGCCGGCCGTGGCCTTGGCTTCGTCCGACAGGCCGGCGTGGGTCATCGTCGCCGGGTGCTGGATAAGCGTCTCGACGCCGCCCAGCGACACTCCCAGCGTGCAGAGCCGCACCCGGTTCAGGACGCGCTGCACCGCGGGAAAGCCGCCCTTGGGTCCGAAGCAGAGCATCGCCCCGAAGCCGCGCATCTGGCGCTTCGCGCGCTCGTGGTGCGGGTGATCGGGCAAACCGGGGTAGGAGACCCAGGCCACGGACTCGTGGCCACGCAGGAACTCGGCGACTTTCTGGGCCGTAGCCTGGGCCTGCGCCACACGCAGCCCGAGGGTCTTCACCCCGCGCAGGACCAGCCAGGCCTGGTGCGGGTCGATGGTGGCACCCAGGGTGGTCAGCGCCGACCGCAGCCGCTTGTGGAGTTCCGGGTCGCGCAGGACGATCATCCCGGCGACGACGTCGGAATGCCCGTTGATGAACTTGGTCATCGAGTGGACGACGATATCGGCACCGAGGTCGAGCGGCGTCTGCAAATAGGGGCTGGCGAAGGTGTTGTCGACCGCCATCAGCGCGCCGCGCGCCCGCGCCAGCTCGGCGCAGGCGGCAAGGTCGGTGACGGTCAAGGTCGGGTTCGCCGGCGACTCGATGAAGAGCATGCGCGCGCCGGGTTCCAGCGCGGCGCTGACCGCGTCGGTGTCGGACGTCTCTATGAATGTAGTGCGGATTCCGAACCGCACCAGTTCCCGTTCGAGCAGAACGCGGGTCGGGCCGTAAACCGCGTGGCTGCAGACGACGTGGTCGCCCGACTTGAGCAGGCCGAGGAAGACGGTCGATGTCGCCGCCATTCCCGATGCCGTGGCCAGCGCCGCCTTGCCGTGCTCCAGCGCGGCAACGGTGTTCTGCAGCGCGTCCGTCGTTGGGTTGCCGATGCGCGTGTATATGAACCCGGGTTCCTCGCCGCGGAACAGGCGGGCGCCGACCTCGGCCGAGTCAAAGGCGAAAGCCGAGGTCTGGTATATCGGACAGCTTACCGCCCGGTTCTTGTACGCCCCGCTGCCCTCGCTGTGGACTGCCTTCGTGTTGAGCCCGGCGCTCTCCGTCGGACGGTGCGGTCCGGTCGAGTTAGAGGGCTTCACGGCGCGCCTCCAACGGCCCGTTCCCGGGCGAGCAGATTCTGCTTGAACAAAGTACCTCCAGTCTTACGCGGTGCGGGACATGCCGAACAACTCGGCGATGACCCCAAAACCTACAGCCATACTTGCGAGCCAGATCGCCCATCCCGCAATGGGGATGGCGCACAGGCCGAAAACGATTACGATACCGACCGGCGCGGCCCACCAGAGCGACACCTCGGGCGCGCCGAAAATCCTGAACAGCAGCCGGCCGGTGAACATGCCGGCAAGAACCTTGGCCAGGTAAAGGCAGACAAGGTACGCGGCCGCGGCGATGAGGCCGGCGGGAATGGTGATGATGAGTGCGAACGCGACCAGGATGCTCATCGGGCCGACGAGAAACCCGACCGCGCCGAACCCGACGGTCCGACCCCAGTGGGCAAACGAGCGGGCGAGCCCCTCGTTGAGCGCGTGCTTCCAGATTGCCACGAGCAGGAACCCGACCACCAGCGCCCCGATTATCGAGAGAATCGTGAACGGCAGCAGGAAAGTGACGAACATGCCGGGCCGGGGCTTCATCTGCTTTAGGTCGTCGATCTCTCTGGGGGAGGTGAGCTGGACGTGCTCGATATTGCCGAAGACCATGTCGGGGTTGCCGATGTCCAGCTTCTTGCTGGAGCGGTAGCGCAGGTTGCCGTAGACGCGGGCGTTCGGGGTGAGCGTCAGCTTGTCGGCCACGGTCACGTCAACGTCGCCGTCAACCGAACCGGAGATGACGACTTCGTTGGAAACCGCCTTGACGTCGCCGCGAACCGTGCCGGCGATTTCAAGCGACCGGCACCCGGCGGTGACGTCTCCGCGAACTTCGGAGTTCTTGCCGACGATCAGGTTCGCACAACCGGCCAGTACGTCCTGGCCCACGCCACCGTTGATGAATACCGTGCCAGCGCCGGCCCGGACTGCGCCGCCGACACGACCGCTCATCGTGAGCGTCGCGCAGAGCGCAACCAGGTCTCCGACCACTGCGCCCGAGACGTCGATGTTCTGGGCGGCAAGGAAGAGGTTGCGCGTAACCGGGCCGGAGACGTTGATAGTCTGAGCCCCGGCAACAGCCGAACCGTCGAGCCGGCCCTCGATGCGGAGCATCGTGCCGCCGAAGTAGATGTCGCCGATGCGCGTCTCGTCGACCGGCAACGTGTAGCTCGGGTCGCCGACGAACTGGGCGGCGAAAGAAAGAGTGAAAAGCAAAGAGAGAAGAGTGAAGAGCCGGACACGAGAGATTGAACCGCCGAACACAAAGCCGAAAGAACGAAGGCGGAAGGATGAAGGACCGCGTCCGATTACCGGCTTTCCTGCTTCAACCTCTCCGGTTCCCGTCTTTTCTCTTCGTGTCTTTGTGTCTTTGTGGTGAAGTCCCGTTCTCAACTCCATATCAGTCCCGGGCCTTCTTCATTTCCTCGCGGATGCGCTCCTCGATCTTGCGGCCGAGTTCCTCCCAGTCCTGGTCGGATTCAGCCGGGCGTTCCTGCTTGCGCCAGGAGGCAAGCCCGTCCTTCACGCTGTCGCCGATGTGCCGGCCTACCCTGTCCCAGTCGGGTTCGTGCCGGTGCTTGCGGCGGTGTCTCACGCTACGTGCGCCGCCGCCGAGCGAAATCATGCAGCCGAGAATGAAGCCGAGGTTGTAGCCCCAGCCGACGTTGTTGGGCTCGTAGATGCCGACGTCCTTCGTGAACAGACTGACGATGAACGTAACGATGATTATCAGCCCGTGCCAGAGCCCGGCCCAGAAGTTCGCGGGCCGGCCGATGTCGATGCTATAGCGGGCGTTCCCGGGCGCGCAGCCTGCGACCAGAACCAGAAGCAGCAGCCCGGCGAGCAGGATTTTCGGCCAATTGTGAGTCACAGCATTACCTCCATATTGACTGAGCGTCATACTCTACCGCGGCAAACGCGGCGGTCAAGTGTCCGGCTATCAGGCTACGGCACGGAACAGCGGGCGCTAGTCGTGGTGCTTGCGCATCTCCTCGAGGATGCGCTCCTCGATTCTGCGACTGAGGTCGTCCCAGTCAGGGTCTTCCGCGCGTCCCGTGCTACGCCACTCGGCTAGTCCCTGCTTCGTGCCCTCCTGAATGCGCTGGCGTATCCGTTTCCAGCCGGATTCAGTGCGGCGACGGTGCCGGTGACGAGGAGAACCGAGCCGTATGCTCCCCTTCCGCAATAGAGTCGCGCCGACAAGAACACCCATGCCGAATATGAGGACCGCAGTCACGATTCCCCAGAAATCACCCCACACGTACGGCGTCCGGCCGGGTTCCGCGCTGTTACGGGAGGTGTCGGCAGCGCAGCCCGCGGCCAAAGGCAGTACGAGCAATCCGACCAGCAGAAGCCGGATGGCCAGTTTGGCATTCACTGCGCCTCCAAGAGACGTCACCAGAGTCTCGGTGCCATACGGGCCAAACTCTACCCGAACTCAGCCGCAGGTCAAGCCGTTGACGAACTGAACCGCAGATACGCTGTCGGACAGGGGCCACTGAGGCCAACGCAGATGAACACTGATTGGTCCCGGAGCCGGACGCGGTCGCTCCGTCGACGCAACTGACGGCTTGACAGCGGTCGGCCGAATGCTAGACTGATGCGACCTGCTGGAGGCATCTTGAAGCGTATTGTGCTGTTCGCGGTCTGCGCCATCGCGGCGACAGGGGCCGCCGCGCAATGGCATTACCTGTCCGGCGGCAAGCTGTCTGGTGTTTCGAGCGTCGGCAGCTTTGTCTGGGCGGTCGGGCAGGACGGCCTGTTTTTCTATTCCGAGGACAACGGCCAACACTGGCGCCGCTTACCCCGATTCACCACCCGCAATCTAGTTGACGTCGAGTTCTGGGACAAGAGCCTCGGCCTCATCACAGCCGAGGGCGACATTATCTACCGCACAACCGACAACGGCGCCAGTTGGGATTCGACGTACGTTGCCAACAGCGGCCGGAGAATACGCTGGTTGTCCGGTTCCTCGGTCTACATTGCATCAACTGGCAACGGGCTTGTACGCTCTGGTGATGCGGGCCTGACTTGGTCTTTTCGGGCGACTCCGTCCGCACCGTGGTTTCTGGACTCACTTAGTGGTTGGGGGGGGCGCGACCCGGGATTCAGTCATGCGAACCCGAGACGGAGGAGGGACATGGACGGACGTTGGCGGTTTGGGGGGCCGCGCATGCATTCGGATTCAGTGATACCCTGAATGGCATCTGCGGCTCGTACTTTTGGGGGGGGAGAGTCCGCACGGTGTCTATTCGCAGTATGCTTGGTCCGCCACGAACGACGGAGGACAGAACTGGACAGTAATAGCCAGCGGGAGCGACGCGCCGATCTGCCGCTGCGACATCGATGCCTCCGGATGCATATTCGGGCTGGACCAACGCAGGTCTGTGCGATATCACTGCCCATCTCCGGGGTGGGTCGGCCTCACCAAGTGGCAGTCTTTCAACGACATTTCTGCCGCCCGAGGAGACTACGCTTGGATATGCGGTGTTGAAGGAGCAATCTGGGTCTCGACAGATGGGGCCCAGACGTGGCAGCCTGCGCGGCCGCAGGCGGTGGGTGGCGACCTGAACAATGTAGAGTTCGCGGATAGCACTCACGGCTGGGCGACCGGTACGGGCCTGGTTATTATGAGCACCGATGCTGGCCGTTCGTGGACTGACGCAGTAGTGCCCCTGGATTGGGGCAGTACCAACATTGCAGTCATCAACGATTCGACCGTGGTCTGCTGCATGGGAGGCAGTAGCAGAGACCAGTATACCTATCGCTATGACGGGTATTCCGCCGCGTTCCGCACCTGTAACGCCGGGACCTTGTGGGACACAACAAGGTGGAGAACGTACACCTTTGAACAGTACCCCATTGGCTCTTCCCGAATAGCTCATTGTGGTAGCTATCTCTGGCACGCGGGACTCCGCGCGCCGGACGGCAACTCCATACGCAGCACTGATGATGGCGCGACGTGGCTGGATATGGACACTCTGGGTGACGTCTCGGACCACGCAGAGCCGTTTGATATCAGCTTTGTGGACACGCTCAATGGGTGGGCGATTGACTCGCGCAGGAACATTCGCTGCACGACCGACGGCGGAGATTCGTGGACAGTCCTCGCCACAGGACTCGGCGTGAAGCGCCTTAAGTTGACGAACCTGGCCACCGGCTGGGCAATCTCCGATTCGGAGTTGTTTGGGACCACCGACAGCGGGGTGAACTGGCAAAGCGTGCTGGCCGACAGCGGATTGCAGGCAATAGCGTTCTGCGATTCCAGCCACGGCGCGATAGTCGGGCTGAATGGCCTCATCCTTCGTACCGATGACGCAGGGGAGACCTGGGTACGTGACTCCAGCGAGTTCACGTCGGACCTCTATGACGTGTTCATGCTCGACAGCGCGCACGCTTGGGCTGTGGGAGAAAACGGACTGGTGCTCGGCTTCGGCGACTGGGCGATAGGTGTTGATGAGGCACGTGGACATGAGAGCCATCGAAGCCCGTCTGCGGTCGTCTCCGTGCGACCGAATCCCTGTCGAAACCGTGCCACAATCGAATTCTCCCGTCCGCTCGTCAGCTCGATGCAGGTAAGTCTGGTAGACGTGGCTGGCCGCGTAGTCCAGGCAGTCCCCGTAGCATCTCGCGCTCGGTCTTTGGATCTAGACCTGCGGAAGACGCCGAGCGGCATCTACTTCGTCCGCGCCGGCGCCGGCCCTGCCGCCCGGCTCACCGTCCAGCGCTAGCCGCGCTCGCCCGGCCCGGTGCCCTTTAATAGGGACGCTACCCATTTAGTTGTGGTGACTGCTCCTGATTTAGGAGGCGGGCAGCCATCACTTGGGGCGGAGCTGGCGGTCGAGGGGGACGAGGGTGAGTTCACTAGTCACGCGGAAAACGTCATTCTCATCGCTCATCGCCATACCTCCGTTTGTGTGCTATAGCACACACTCCCCCGACCGCCAGTCCGCATCCTAACTTACCTATTCCCAAGCCACTAGCCTTTCTTCCCTTTCCAAACCCTCCTATACCTCCCCCATAGCTATCCCCATAGCCTCCGAAGTCACGACCCGAGGAATATCCCGGGGAACGACGCGGGCTACTTGTTCGGCCATCTCCACCGCTACTTCCTCAGCTACTTCGCGAACCACGACTAGGGCTCCTTGTCCGGTTCCTTGCCGAGTAACGAGTCAGGTTCCGTCCCAAGGTCCTTGCCGAGTCACAGCCCACGTTCCCGTCCGAGTTCCTTCCCGGAATACTCAACAGGTAACCCTGAGACCAACTTGCTGAGCTTCTTGGAGAGGAACGAAGAAGGTCCCGGCGCACGCCACGAGCTCCAGAAGCTGCTCAGTCCTGCGCTGACGCATGGATTTGACAAAGAGGAGTTAGCCTCTACCCTTTCTGGGACGAGACCATGGACAACCTGAAGCCTTTTCTTGCGGATGTTCTGAGCGGCACGGCGAGCGAGTACGCCGACATCCGCATCGAGGAGTCGGAGCAGGCCCGTATCGTCTACCGCGGCCGCGACCTAGATGAGATCGGCCGGGCATTCGAGCGGGGTGGGTGCATCCGCGTATTCCACCAGGGCAACTGGGGTTCGGCGAGCTTCAACCAGGTCGACGAGAAGCTGAAGGGGCTGGCGCGGGACGTGGCGGCGGCGGTCGAGGCGATGCCGGCAAAGCCTGAAACCCTCGGCGAACTGCCCGCGTTCAGCGACAGCGTGATCGTGCCCGAGGCGGACGACCCGCGCAAGGTCCCGCTGTCCGAGAAACACGCGTTGATTAAGCACTACAACGACATTCTGCTCAAAACCGCCGGCATCACCACGACCCAGTCGCGGTACCACGACGTGTTCCGCGAAACTGCGTTCCTGTCCAGCGAGGGCCGCTTCATCACACAGGATTCGGTCTACACCGGTTTCTCCTGCCGCGCCGTAGCGCGCGATGGCGCAAACGTCCAGAACTACTCCGATTCGTTCGGCAAGACGCAGGGTTTTGCGTCGCTGGCGAACCGTGAGCCGCTGGTCGAGCGGATCGCCAAGGTCGCGCTCGACCTGCTGAAGGCGGAGCCGGTGCCGGCCGGGAAGTACGACGTCATTATTGACCCGCTCCTAGCCGGCGTCTTCGCCCACGAAGCATTCGGTCACCTGAGCGAGGCCGACTTCCTGGCCACGAACGAGCGGATGCGGGAGTTGATGAGAGTCGGGACCCGCTACGGGGTCGACGACCTGACGATTGTCGACGACGGGACAATGCCGGGCGAGCGCGGCAGCTTCCGGTTCGACGACGAGGGGATCGAGGCGGCGCGGACCGAGCTCATCAAAAGCGGCCGCATCGCCGGCCACCTGCATGACCGGCAGAGCGCGCAGCGAATGGGCGAGGCGACCACCGGTAACGCCCGCGCGGTGTCATACCGGTTCGCGCCCATCGTCAGGATGAGCAACACCTATATCGAGCCGCGTTCATTCAACATCGAGGACATGCTCGATTCGGTCGAGCGCGGGCTGTACGTTTGCGGGTCGCGCGGCGGGATGACCGAACTCGAGTCGTTCACATTTGCGTCACAGTACGCGCGGTTGGTCGAACACGGCCGGCAGACGAAGCTCGTCCGCGACGTGACACTTTCGGGTAACATCTTCGAGACGCTCAAGAGCATAGACATGATCGGCGACGACCTGGTGATGTTCGGCGGGCTTGGCGGGTGCGGAAAGGGAGGACAGTCGCCGCTGCCGGTCGGGCTCGGCGCCCCCCATGTCCTGATTCGTAACGTCGTCATCGGAGGCAGGTAGGGCACTGTGGAACCACAGATGCGCTGTCCGACAGAGGCCTCTGAGGCCAACACGAATGAACACAGATGGCTCCGAACTGCCGACCAGAACCCTAGAACCGCAGAACCCGAGTAGCTGATGGAAGACGAAATACTGTCGCAGGCCCGGGCACAGGGTGCGCAGGCTGAGGTGTTTTCCTCCGACGACAACCGGACGGTCGTCGAGTTCCGAGCGAACGAGTTCCATTCGCAGGAGAGCCGACTGACGCACGGATACGGTCTGCGGGTAGTGAAGAACGGCCGGGTCGGGTTCAGTTCGAGCAGCAACCCGGAGAAGATGGGCGAACTGGTCGACGCCGCGTTCGACACCGCCGCGTTCGGCAAGCCGTGCGGCTTCGACTTCCCCGGGCCGGGACCGAAGCCGACGGTGAAGACCTTCGACAACCGGGTCATCATGCTGCCGGCGCTGAAGATGATTGAGTGGGGCCGGGAGCTGGTCGACGCGGTGCGGGCCCGCGTGCCGGGCTTGAAGCTCGACGTGACGTTTACCCGAACCTACGGCGAGACGCTGGTGCTGAACGGGACGGGGCTCAACACGCGGTACTCCCGCGCCGTGCTCGAGCTGTATGCGACCGGACTCCTGGTCAACGAGGGACTGGTCTGGATTTCCGAGTACGAGAACCTGTCATCGGGCGTGGCGCCGGCAATCGGCGCCCTGGCCGACCGCATCGAGGAACGGGCGATTCTCTCCCGGTCACGGGAACGGCTCGCGACCGGAACCTACCCGGTTGTCTTCATGCCTACCGCGGTGCCGAACCTGCTCCATCCCATCACGGTCGGCGTCAACGGCAAGCAGCTTGAAAAGGGTGTATCGCCGCTCATTGATAAGACCGGGGAGAAGCTCCTGGACGAGAGGATTACCATCGCCGATAACGGGCTGCACGACTTCGGTATCGAGTCTGGCCCATTTGACGATGAGGGTGTGTCCAGACGCCGGAACGTTCTGTTCGACCGCGGGGTCTTCACCGGCTTCCTGTTCGACCTAGCGACGGCTGGCGCCTGCAACACCGACTCCACCGGCTCGGCCGGGCGCGGCTACACGTCTCAGCCCCAGCCTGGGACGAGCAACGTTGAACTTGCCCCCGGCGATGCCCGGTTCGAAGAGACGCTTGGTGGTATCCGTGAGGGACTCTTGGTCTATGAGTGCATCGGCGGCGGCCAGTCCAACGTACTGGCCGGCGACGTTGCCCTGAACGTCTCGTCCGGCTTCCGAATCGTGAACGGCAAGGCTGCCGGACGGGTCAAAGACACTGTTATCGCGGGTAACGTGTACGACATGTTCAAGAACGTCGCAGCGGTGGGCGACACCGTCCGCGACCTCGGCGCGTACCACGTCCCGTTCGTAATGTTCTCGGGACTGAAAGTCGCCACGCGCGACTAGGAAGAGAGGCGAAGTATGAAGGAAAAGAGCAGAAGAGGAACAAAGGGTTCAGGGGTTCAAGGGTCCAAGGGTCCCCGTGTCCGGAGCTCCCGAATCCCAGAACCCCAGAACCCCCGGACCCTCGGCCCCTCTCCTCAGTTTGAAGTCCCTCCCGACCGGCTTGTCTGGAAGTGCCCGGAAGACTGCCTGAAGTTCGATACGACCGAGGACCTGCCGGGCAACGGGAGTATAATCGGCCAGCCCCGCGCGGTCGACGCCCTGAACATGGCGCTTGAAATCGAGTCGATCGGGTACAACGTCTTCGTCTCCGGCCCGGTCGGCACCGGCCGGACCACGACCGTCAGAAACCTGCTCGAATCCACCCGCGGCCGGCCCCGGGAACTCGACGACAAGTGCTACGTGAACAACTTCCGCGACGCGGACCAGCCACGGCTGCTGCGCCTGCCCGCGGGTAGCGGGCAGGAACTCCGCCGCGACATGGACGCGTTCGTCGACTTCCTCGTGAAGAACGTACCGCTGCTGCTCGAGAGCGACACCTACCAGCAAAGGCGGGCGGCGCTGGTCGACGGGTTCAAAGAACGGGGCGGGGCACGGGTACGCGACTTCGAAAAGCGGGTCCTCGCCGAGGGATTCGCCCTGGTCCAGACCGGGCCGCTGGCGCGGCCCGAACTCGCGCCGATCGTCGAAAAGCAACCGGTAAGTATCGACGCCCTCCCGGGCCTGGTCGAAGAGGGGAAGCTCACCGCCGAACGCGCAGGCGAAATCAAGACGCGGTATCAGGAACTCGCCGCCGAGCTGGCGGTCATCTTCAAGGACATCCGGGACCTCGAGAAGCAGGCCCGCGACGCACTGGCCAAGCTCGACGACAGCATCATCCGGCCGGTAGTCGAGGAGCGGCTGGCCGACATCGAGGAGCGCTGCTACGGCCGGAAGAAGAACCACGGGGCGAAAGGGAACAGAGACGCGTCCTGCCATGACCCGGCTCCGCTGCGTGACTACTTGACGGAGGTTAAGGACGCCGTCCTCGCCCGGCCCGACGCTTTCCGCCAGAAACCGCCGGCCGAGGGCGAGGCCCCGACGCCCGGCGACCAGTATCTCGAGTTCCGCGTGAACGTGCTGGTCGACAACTCCGGCACCAAGATTGCGCCGGTGATGTTCGAGACCAACCCGAACTACAAGAACCTGTTCGGCTCGATTGAGCGGGTCTGGGACCGGGGCGGGCAGTGGCGGGCGGACTTCTCGCGAATCAAGGCCGGTTCGGTGCTCCGAGCCGACCACGGGTTCCTCGTCATCAACGCGCTCGACGCGCTGGTGGAACCCGGGGTCTGGCCGGCGCTCAAGCGCACTCTGCGCAACCGGCAGCTCGAAATCACCGGCGGCGACCCGTACTCCGCCCTGTTCGGCGCGGTCGGGCTCAAGCCGGAGCCGGTAACCATCGACGTGAAGGTAATAATGATCGGCGACCCGCAGATCTACTCCCTGCTCGCGGGCGCCGACGAGGACTTCAAGAAGGTCTTCAAGGTGCGAGCGGACTTCGACTGGGTGATGGACCTGGATAAGACCACGGTCGCAGACTACGTCCAGGTCATCAAGGCGCTCTGCCGGAAGGAGAAGCTACGGCCGTTCGACCGCTCGGGCGCAGGCGCGGTCATCGAATACGGAGCCCGGCTCGCCGGTCGCCAGACCAAGCTCTCGACCCGGTTCAACGTCATCTGCGAGCTCCTGACCGAGGCGAACCACTGGGCGAACAAGGCCGGTGCCAAGGCCGTCGGCTACAAACACGTGCAGGAGGCAGTCAACCGTCGCCGCGACCGCGTGCGGCTGTCCGAGGTCAAACTGCAGGAGGCAATCCGGCAGGGGACCATCTTCATCGACGTAACCGGCACGAAGGCGGGGCAGGTGAACGGGCTTGCGGTCTACGACACCGGCGAGTATGCCTTCGGCATCCCGGCCCGGATTACCGCCAAGACCGGGGTCGGCGTGGCCGGCATCATCAACATCGAACGCGAGGCCCAGCTCTCCGGCCCGACCCACGACAAAGGTGTCTACATCCTGTCCGGCTACCTGCGCCAGAAGTTCGCGCGCCGCCAGCCGCTGGTGCTCTCCGCCTCAATCTGCTTCGAGCAGTCCTACGGCGGCGTGGATGGCGACTCGGCTTCGTCCACCGAGGTCTACGCCCTGCTCTCGGACCTCTCCGGTCTGCCCATCCGACAGGACCTGGCCGTGACCGGTTCGGTCAACCAGCAGGGCGAGGTCCAGCCCATCGGCGGCGTCAACGAGAAAATCGAGGGCTTCTTCGAAGCCTGCCAGGCGCGTGGCCTGACCGGAC
>CAZSUX010000049.1:0-12778 GCA_964610135.1 uncultured bacterium
CAGTGCGCGACGGGCGAGGCGGCGAGGACGTTCGAACCAAGACGATTGGCGTCTCCAAGGTCACAACCACCCTGCTGGACACAATGGTGTCGGTGGCCGCATCATCCTACAAAACATGGTACGCTACGATGAAGATAGGCTACTCGATATGGGGTAGCTTCGCGGTCCAGCAGAAAGGAATGGATCTCGCACAGGACATCAACTTCTACGTCATGGACTCGACGAACTACTACTTGTGGGTCAACAACCAGAGCTGCACTGCCATCGTCAACAAGCAGCGCTCAAGTGGCACGTCGTACTCGGCCGTCGTGCCGCGCACCTGCAGATACTACATAATCCTCGACAACACCTACAGCCTCTTGACTCCAAAGATAGTGACGTTCAACACCAAACTGACATCGCCCTGACGCTGCAGGCACTGAGTATGGGGTCCGTGGAGTCCCCGAGCGCTTCACGCTTGGAGCCCAAGGGATAAGAAGGTCTGAGTGCCCATAGTCCTTTGCGTGGTTCTGCTAGTATACGCGCCCATCAGGTTCCTGAAGTCCGAAGTCACGCTCGGGAGCGGCAAGACATGGTCGCGTGACTTCATACTTGCACCAGGCGATAGCCTCAAGGTGGAGGCCTCCTGCATCCGCCAGGTCGGCTCATCGTGCGGGTGTCTTGGTGGACTGGGGGAAAAGCGGGACACTTCCCATTTTCTTAATCCGAAGCGCGTCAAGGTAGACTAGACGCCCGCGACTTATGCCGGCCTACCTTCCGCGCATACCAGGCACCGGGTCACCGGATTGACCGCGGCCTCTCCTAGACTAGAATCTCAGGCGTTGACCAAGCCAGCCCGCAACGGTTTCGACGAGTGTTCCGCGAGCGCCGCAGAACCCTGCCAGCGCTGCGCGACCGCAGACACTACCTTGCCCTGGCCCGCCGGGTCAGGAAACCGGTCGACGTCTGCCTGGCGGCCCGGATCCTCTTCGCCGTCCGGTATGGCTCGGCCGAGGACCACGAGTTGGCCGCCAGCGATGACTGGCTTCCGATAATCGATCTCCTGACCACCCGCTACGGTCAGATGATTACCCGAGACGAACTTCTTGAAATCATCTCGGCAGAATTGCTCACGTCCGAGTAGTGGCAGGTGCTGCTTGGAGCCGGCGAGGGGCACTTCCCCTATTTCCGGCCGAGTACGGCATCACAGAATCGTTGTCCCGGTGACGCGGTAGCCGATTCCTGACGCATCCGCGGGCTGCGCCCGCCAAGTCAAACTGCAAATTGACCATATCAAATCTCAAAATGGCGGAGCCTGAATCCAGCAGTGTCACCGGCGATTCCTGACTCGGCGCACTCCTCAGTCCTCACTCCTTAATCTCCAATCCCTGCTGCCCATCCCACGCGGTTGAGCCGTCGGATGGCACCTGCCTGCGGCAGAGCACCGTGAACCCGAACCCCAGGCCCCGCGAGGCATTGCAGATTGCAGATTGCAGATTGTCCGACAGGGCGACGCGGCGTCGGCTAGCAGTGAGCAGTTGTCCGGCCTTCATCCCTAATCCCTAGCCCCTCATCCCCAGCCCCCAGTCCCCAGCCCCTCTCTCCCTCTCCCCTAGCTGAGAGTGCCAAGTCACGCGGTTCATTTAAATGAACCCACCCGGTTCAGATTCGGGATTGCAGATTGGACTCCGCGCACGCTGGCAGGATGGCGCGGGTGCGGACAGCAATGGGAATAGGGATGCCCGCACCCGCTTTGTCGGTTACGGTCTCTTCCCGCCGGAGGGCGGGAACGTTCAATTATCGGTCACGGCTCCGCGGTTGTCAATGGTCCGACGTGCGGGCGGCGTCTCCCCTGCCGGCAGCGCAGCCGCGACCCGTTGCCGTTGGACGGCCTAGCCGGTCATTTGGCGGAACGCCGTAAGCGCCCCTCGCCCGGCATCCGAAGCTCAAGGTGACGGGTATCGCGCAGCAGCCGGTGCTTTCCAAGCAGGGGTCGCAATGGAGCCGGCATCGTCACGTTCGCCTCAATCGCCGCTGCGACGTGGCACGACCTCGAGCCCTTCGGCAGTCGGAGCACCAGCAGGTTCCAGAACTTCGCGCCGCCAGCCACGGCATCACCAGGGTAGAACCACTCCACGCTCGGCCGACCGGCTCCCGAACCGTCAACGTGTGTCTTTCCGAACTTGTACTTGACAGGCCCGAACACGAGGTCGGACCGGACGTTCCCGGGAATCTTGTCAGCGGTCAGGATGAGCGCGCCGCCCGGGGTAACCGCCACCCAGAAGTGCAGTGTTGACCTCAGTCCGACCAGCACGTCCGCCCCCCTGTACCTCCGCGCCCCGATTCCCGGAAAGAACGCGTGCACGGCCGCCTGCCGGCCGGCGGCCGGTCCGGTTCCGCTGAATCGAAGAGTATAGCGCAATGATGCGACCTTCATCCCGCCGGCCGCCGCGAACCGCCCGACCACGCGCACCAGGTAGAACTGATTGCGCATGCTCAGATTGCGGATTGCCGGCGGCGGGACTATACCCGCCTTCTGGTAGAGCGGCATCACCGGCACGGAGTCGAAAGAGGTGTCGAGACGCACCTGCCATCGCTCCGCCTCGGTAGCGGCTATGCGGAGGCGGCGCTCGAGTTCGTCCAGTCGACTCGTGTACAGAAGTCTTGTCCTCTGTGCGCCGTAACCGATTGGGGCCAGCCCACTGCGGGTCGCGGTCCGCTCGAAGGCGTGGCTCCTGGAAGCGAAGGTTATCAACCGGCGGTCCGTGTCACTTAAGCGTGCGTCGAGGGGAATCGTCTTACTCTTCATAGTCTACTCCTATTCTGCGGCCTGGCCGCTTCCTTATACTAGCACAGAAAAATACCTCTGTCAAGCTACCGGAGCTTCAGGGACATGATACCCACCTGCTCCCGCGCTGCCGGGCATTGCAGATTGACGCGGCCGTGGGCCGCAAGTGACCAGGTTTCAGTATCCAGTTGCCAGTATCGGACTCAACCACTCGACCCCTCTATCCCTCGATCTCTCGATCCGTGGGTCTGACATCCGCCGCCTTGACATCCGTTCCCGCCAGTTCTACAATCCACCCATGCTCGAGTCACTATTGAAGACCGGCTTGGCTCGAATAAGAGGGAGGTAGAGATGCACGGCATCCACCCGTTCAGCCGTCCGGTTCTGCTCGCTGCCGCGGCTGTGCTGCTGGCCGGCAGCGCATGTTTTCCGCCCATCGCCTGGCACGACGGCCTGCCGGCCTGGTCGCCGGATGTGAAGAAAGTCGAGTGGCGAGTGGGCTACCATCAGCTATCGGCGTTCGCTGCCGATTCCTTCGCGCTCTTTGGCGACACGTTTGCCCGGCCCGACTTCAGCGTAGGCTACCTCACGCCCGGCGTGCGCTGGGGGCTCGGCCGTGGGCCGGTGATGGCCGACATCGGGTTTGCCTCTGTGGTTGCCACGGGCGGCACCGGCGTCTCGCTGCTGGCCGGACCGGCGTTCGGAATCGGCTACGGCGACAGAAGCGCAAGCGTGATGTTCCGACCCAGCATCTACTTGCTCAGCGCCGCGGTGGGCGCTGACGGCGGCGTTCAGTTGACCCCCTGGTACCAGGCGACGCTGCTGGTGGGCAACGGCTACCGGGCCAGGGGCGTGAACTTCGCGCTGGGCGGCCGTGCCAGTCCGTTTGCGGCGGGCCCGGCCGCATTTGTCGGGGTCAATCTGTACCCTGTAGACTTCCGCGCCGAACTCTCCTACATGCTGCCGGTGTCTGTTTTCGTGACGGGAAATGCCTTGACCATCGGGATCACGGCGGCCGCGCCGACCAGGGCTGAGCCGGGTTCCGAGCAGAACCACCGGTAGCGCGTCGGACAGCCTGGGAGCAACGAGGACACAGTATTGCCTCCGAAGCACTCGCGGCACGGAAGGGAACTTCGTCCGCCCGGGCGAATGGACCAGCAGCTACCGGCCGACGGCTAGCGGCTTCAGGACCTTCGCCTTCATCCCTCGGTCCGTCTCCCCTGCCGGTTGGCAATTGCAGGTTGACCCGACCTTCGGCGGTCTCGGCGTCATGGCGGCTTACTTCTCGCTGTCCGTCTGCCGCCGACCGCCTTCCGCCGGGCCCTACTCGTTGACGTTGACCGGCTTGACCAGGCTGTCGGAGCCGCCTTCGTCGTCGGTCACCAGCAGCCGGACGTTGTAGACCCCGGCCTGGCTGAAGGCATGGTCGGCCACGCTGTCCGCGGCGACCGCGCCGTCGTCGAACTCCCACTTGTAGCCGGCGATCCTCCCGTCCTGGTCCTTTGAGTCCGTCGCGTCGAATCGCACCTTGTCGCCGACCTTCGCAGTCTCCGGCGTAACCTGGAATGCGGCCTTGGGCATGAGGTTGGTGCTGAACATCGCGCTGCGGGGCGGGCTGGCGCCGCCGTCAAACTGCGCGGACCCGACCGCGTAGTAGACCGCGCCTTTGGCAAGTCCGCCGGTGGCGAAGTTCCCCCGCGCGGTGACCGAGCGGCCTGGCTTGAGCGCGGCCAGCGGCCGGGTGAACTCGGCCTTCACCGAGTCGGCGCGCACGATGCGGAAAACGAAGTCGCCGGCCACATCGCAGGTCCCGGTGTTCCTGAACCCGAGCGCCAGCCTGAGCGTGTCGCCGAGCTTGAAGTGTGCGGGCTCGGCCGTGAAACTGGTCAGCTCGCCGGCCGGCCGGCCGACGCGGAACTCGGCCTTCTTGCGGTCGAGTTCGTCGCCGGCCTTGTCCTGGAGCCGCACGACCAGCGCGTACTGGCCGGCCGCGGCCTTGCCGCTGCGCCAGGCTACAACCGCCGAGTCGCCGCTGAGCTTGACCGTCGTGAGTGCCTTGACCAGCCGGTCGTCGAATGCCCTCCTGATTTCCGGCGCGAGGGTCAGTTCCGCGCCCGGAGCGCGGTTCTCGACCCGCACCGTGGCCCGGACCTCCGCGCCCGGGTCGAAGACCAGGCTATCGAGCCGGACCGCGCCGAGGCGGACGTCGCTCTTGACGTACCTGACGTCGAACTCGTACTCCTTGAAGAACTGGACCCGGGTCGTCTTCGGCTCGTAGCGGAACGGGTAGACCAGCACCACCAGCCGGGTCGAGCCGTCCGGCTTGTACCAGGTCCGCCAGTCGAAATCCTTCTCCGGGTAGGGCGTCAGCTTCTTGCTCCGCTCGGGCAGCGGGGCGGTGTCAATCTGGGTGAAGCCGAGCCTGATGCCCGAGTCCGACTTCGGCTCTGACCGCCGCTTCATGGTCACGGCCTGCACCCGAAACCCGGCCGGGTACTCGACGTCGGTGTAGAAGTAAGGCACCAGCGGACGGCCCTCTTCGGCGCAGAGCAGGCTGCCGCCGGGAATCGTCACGATGTCGACGTCCATGCCTTTCGCCACGTGGTAGTCGGGCACGGTGAGGGTGATTGTCGCCGGCGGCTCCTGGGCCCGCACCGCGCCGGCGGCGGCCAGGAACAGGACGAATAGAATCGGGAGCGCGTGTTTCATGGCTTACCTCCGAACGCCGGGTCGCCGTACATGTTGAAGGCGTAGACAAACAGGTAGGTGTACTGCCAGGGGTAGGACTCGTACGGTGCGTGGTAGAACGCTTCGCCCGCCTTGACGTTGCGCAAGAGGTCGCCGAACCGGTTGGTGCGGCTCCAGTTGTGCCAGAACCGGTCCGACACCAGCGCGTTCATCACCGTAACCGCCAACTCCTGGGTCGCGCCCAGGTAACAGACCGCGCCGTTGCGCAGGAACTCCCGGGCAATCGAGCCGTTCGGGTCGTCGTACTTGCCCGTCAGGCACGAGAAACCGATGACCACCGGCCGGGTGTTGAAGCCGGAAATCCCCAGGCCCGACACTGCGCCCAGCCCCAGGCTGCCCGACCACGCTGTTGGGTGGCCGTGCCCGTCGTAGATCATCATGTCCTTGTTCGTGCCCCAGAACTTGACCAGTTGGGCCATGTCGTCCCAGTTCTGGTACGCGGGTGACTGGTCGACGTAGTGCAGAGCAAAGGTGTTGATGCCCTTGCCCGCGAGCACGTCCTTGCCCAGCTCGCAGTAGCCCTTGAAGTTCTCACCGCCGTTGACGTAGCCGCTCAGGATCATGGCCTGGCGCATGTCGTTCGACACCCCGGAACTTGGGTCGCGAAGGCGCAGGCTCGTCTCGAGCGGAATCCGCAGGTCGGCCGCGGTCTGGCCCAGGATGCGCGACACCCTGAGCTCCGGCACCCAGTCGCCGTTGAAGTCGGCGTAGGGGTAGTCGCTCAAGGGCACGCTGTTGATGCTGCCGCCGGTGAATTCGACGTGCATCGGGATGTTCCAGCTCGGGATGATGCCCGACTCACCCACCAACAGCAGGTACCCGTGCAGTTGCTTCCACTGCGGGTTCATCTTGCTGCCCCACTGGTTGATGATGATGTTGCGGTACATGTTCGGCTCGGCGGCCCAGTTCACGAAGTACCCGAGCACACCCTCGCGCTCGCGGGCCAGCCGGCCGGCATACTGAAGCAGCCGGATGACGCCAGGGTGGTCGCCCGGGTTGGCCATGTGCAGTACTTCAGGCCGCGTGACGATGAGGTAGTTCGACATGGCAAAGGCCTGGTTGACTTCGGCGCCGACGTCGACCGCCTTCAGCGAGTCGTTGATGACGCGGTCCTTCGAGCCGACGCGGTAGGTCACCCTGAGCCCTTTGCCGACGACGTAGGGCGGGCTGATGATGTCGTAGACCGCGGGCACCAGCGCGTAGCGCACGTACACGGTCTGGCCGGACGCGAGCGTCCACGTGCTCATGTCCAGCGCCGCCACGGCCCAGCTCGCCGACGTGTTCTGCCGGGTCTCGGACGGTACGTTGGCTGTCAACGTTATCTTGTT
Source organism: uncultured bacterium (assembly GCA_964610135.1). Lineage (GTDB taxonomy): Bacteria > Hydrothermota > Tepidihabitantia > Tepidihabitantales > Tepidihabitantaceae > UBA2258. Next base: position 6,844 of record CAZSUX010000049.1, read on the forward strand.
GCCGGACGGCTTGCGCCTGGCCCAGGCTTGGCCGGTCGGCTGCATCCCGGACGAGCTGTCGGCAATCATGATCTGGTCGATGTCCGCCGCCCCGAGGTTGGTCAGTTCCAGCTTGACCTCGAACCAGTTGTAGTATCGCGTCACCGTGCGGGTGACCTTGAGCGGCTGCAGCAGCTGGGCGTAGCCGCCAAAGCCCTTGCGCGTGAACTCCCACACCTCGCTCGACAGCGCGGGGTCGAGCCTGCCTTCGACGTAGGTCTGTACCTGCCAGGCATAGCGCTTGCCCGTGTCGAGCCGACGCGCCGCACCCGGGTAGCGCAACTGGTTGCCGGAAATCGACGCCCTGCGGAACCACGGCTGGTTGCCGCGCAGCGCCTCTTCCTTGGACTGGCCCGGCAGGATCTCGGCCACCACCAGTTCGTACGTCACCCGCCCGGAGTACGCGCGCTGGCCCAGCCACGTCATGTTCGGCATCGCCGACGTCACCGACTCGCCGTCCCGGGGCGTCAGCAGTCGCGGCGGGCTCGGGCTCTCGATGTGCACCCTGGCCGTATCCCCGCCACCCAGGCTCTCGGGCAACACGACCACGCTGTAGTAATAGTCGCCCTCCGGCAGCCGGCCGGCCCGCTGGACAAACACCTCGAAGCCAGGCTTGGCCCACTGCTTCTCGATAGAGATATCGCCGAGCCGGACGCGCTTGCGCCCCGGCGGCATCGTGAAAGGCCTGGTGGTGGCGCGGTACACCGTACCGTGACGATCCTCCCCAGCCTCGCCCTTGAGCCATATGGTGTAGGTGTTCGATGTGGTGTTGTGCAGGTCCACCCACCAGAGGTTCTCGATCGTCACCCGGTTGGGCGGCGGCTCGTGCAGTTGGCAGCGGATCACCTGGGACCGCGCTGCGCCGGCCAGCACCAGCAACAGAGCCAGCGCCGGCAAGGTTCGGGTTCTACTCAAGATGACTCCTCGCTGGCGGGCCGAAACCGCGGCAACGACTGACCGGCGGCAATGCGCCCGCCCGACAGATATTACGAACGGATTGGCGAGGGTCAACGCCGGCCTGGTCGCCGGATGTGAAGAAGGCCGAGAGTGGCGAGTGGGCTATCAACTTGCCCACCCTGGTACTACCCGACGCTGCTGGTGGGCAACGGCTCCCGGGCAGGGGCGTGGACTTCGCACCGGGCGGCTGTGCCAGTCCGTTTGCGGCCAACCCGGCCGCATCTGTCGGGGTCAGTCTGCGCCCTGCAGATTTCTGCGCCGAACTCTCTTACGTGCTGCCGGTGTCGGGTTTCGTAGCGGGAAAGGCCCCGACTATCGGGGTCACGACTGCCACGCCGGTGGCGCGGCCCGCCGCTTTGACATCCGGGCCGAGGGCCAGGGTAGGGCCATTTGCGGGGCGGACGGGATCGGGCAAACCACCTGGGCTTCAGTCCCGGCCTTGGCCGGTGCATCTGGTCGATCCGGTCGAACATGTCGGTGATACTCCCGTCGTCTAGTCCGGCTTCCTTGGCCAGCTCCTCTACTCGCTTCCGCCCCAGCCTGTTCTCGCACCGGACCAGTCCGGTCAGCACTTGCCGCGGGCCGTCGGCAGAAGGAATGGCAGGGGCGCACCGAAGTGCGCCCCTGCATTGGTCGGCGGGTACTGAACCCGCTGAGTTCAGCTATCGAACTACCAGTTTGACGGTTCTCACTTCGGCGCCGGACCCGGTTGCCAGCCGGAGCAGGTATACGCCGCGGGCCAGGCCGTCGGAATTGAGCACGGCCACGTGCTCGCCCATATCCTGCCGGCCGCCCTGCACGACCCGGGCCAGCCGGCCGGTCGCATCGTACAACTCGAGCCGCACGAGTCCGGCCGCCGGCAACGAGTACCGAAGCTGGGTCCGGCCCACGAACGGGTTCGGCGCCGCTGCGAGCGTGAGTCTCGGCAACGAGGCCGTGCCTGCCTGCGGCCCGGACCTGGACGTACCGTAGCTAAGCGGGAAGTCGGCGTTGTAGCGCCAGAAATCTCTGGTCTTGTTCCCGCGCAGCGCGAAGAGCTTGCCCGCACCGTAGCAGAGTTCTGCGCCGGAATACGGCGGCCGCCCACGCGGCGGGGTCGGGAAGCTGTCCACGACCGGTTCGACCCACGTATCTCCCGCCGGGTCGTAGTACCAGAATTCGCCCGACTTGTAGCCCTTCAGCGCGTAGAAGAGGCTGTTCTGGGTATCGAAGGCCGCGGCCGCGCCCATCTTCATCTTCCGCCGCCAGTACGAGTAACCGGAGGGACGGATGTCCTTCTTCGGGTACCAGGAATCATCGGCGACCGAGTAGCCGTAGAACTCGTAGGTCCCGCCCTTGAGCATGTAGATAGTACCGACTCCGTCGTAGGCCATGACGGTACCGTCCTTGGCCTTCCTGCGCCCGGTTGGCCCGGCCGGAACCGGGCTCTTCGGCAGCCAGGAGTCGGTCGCGATGTCGTAGCAGTTGAACTCGTAGGTGTTGCCCTTGTTGCCGTAGAACGTATTCAACTGCGGCACGTAGACGAGGTTCGACCCGGCCTTCAGCTTCCTGCCGGCCCCGCGCGGGTATTCCCGCATCTGGGTCCAGTTCCTGTAGTCGACCGAGTACCGCCAGAACTCAAGGCAGTTGTTGCCCTTGAATGCGTAGACGTTGCCCGACGTATCGGCTGCCAGTTGGGCCCCGTGCTTCACCCTCTTCTTGCTTCCGGATTGTCCCCACGCCGGGATTGTCGGGCGCTGGGACCAGGAATCCTGGTAGGTGTTGAACACGTAGAATTCGTCCGTGTTGTTGCCTTTGAGAGCGTAGACCTCCGCGTCGGGCACGAACGCGAGCGCACCACCGTAGTACACGGGCCTGCGTCTGGGACCCTCCGGCACATCCGCGAGCCGCTCCCAGGCGGTTACACCCGTGACCGGGGCATAGACCGTGTCATTGGTGAGTTCCTTGTCCACCTCGAGCATGGTATAGCACCGGATCTCGTGCGTGCCGAGCGCGGCCTGTTCCACCAGCCAGGGCGAAAACGAGACTGCGACCGAATCGTATCCCGGTATCGGGTCCACCGACGCGGCGTCGAAGTAGAACCCGCCGATCTCGCAGCGGACCGGAAACGACCTCGACGTAATCGCGCTGTAGTTGCGGATCCAGACCCGCGGAACGACCGAGGCGCCGAGACGGAAGCTGTCCTCCGGCAACTCGACCCGGAACGCACCGACGTCGTCTTCGGTGTACTTGACGGTACAGAAGTTCTCATCCGGCCCGGCGAAGTCGAAACCGGTGATGTAGTACTCCCCGAGTTCGTCCGCGACTATCCCGGACGGCTCGTCGTCCTCGCCGAACGTCTGATGGATCGCGCTCCAGATTTTCGCGCCATCCGGGCTGTACTTGATGGTCATCCAGTCAAGGTCCCCCTGGTAGACATAGATCCAGCCGGTGACACACACGTTCCCCCCGTCATCAACCACCATGGCGGTCAGGCTGTCGTCATCCTCGACGCCGGCGTCGTACGTCTGATACCAGGGATTGGTATTGTCCTGGTCGATACGAAAGGTGAGGAAGTCATACATGTCGTCGATCGCGTCGAGCACGATGCCCCCCACGTAGACGTTGTAGTTCTTGTCCACCGCCACTTGCCCGCCGCCGTCGGTGCCCGCGTAGCCGGCGTCGAACCGGTTAACCCAGATCGCCGTACCGGCCGGAGTATACTTGATGGTCGTCGCGTCGTACCAAGTGCTCTGCTCGCCGGCCTTGCCGGTCACGTAGACATACTGCGAATCGTCCTGAGTGATGGCATACGCGTAGTCGGCCTTGGGCGCAGTCGCGGAACCGTCGTAGCGCCGGGTCCACACCGTGTCGCCATCCAGAGTATCAAGCCCGACGGTCAGATAGTCATACTGCGGAGTCGCGCCGCCCCACGAATACCCGGTCAGGTAGAGGCGGCCCGAACCGCCGAGTATCATCGCCGTCGGGCAGTCATCCCAATCGGCGGATCCGTTCAGACGCGAAATCCAACGCTGGTTGCCGTCGGCGTCGTAGTGGATCGTCAGGTAGTCCAGGTTGCCGTTGCCCGGCCCCGCGTTGCTGTAGCCGGTCACGAAGCACCCGCCGCGCTGGTCGGCCACGACCGCCTGCGCCACGTCCACTCCCGCGTTGTCATAGGTCTTCACCCAGAGTTCGGCGCCGTCACTGCCGTTGTACTTGATGACGACGAAGTCGGTGTCGGTCCCGGCAGTGTACGTCCTGCCGGCAGCAAAGACGTTGCCGAAGTCGTCGACCGCGATGGCTTCTGCCTCGTCGCGTGAAGCTGACGCACCGGACCAGCGACTCGCCCAGACTTCTCCTCCGTCGCCGCGCCGGATCTTGATGGTGTAAACGTCGCGGCTATAGTCGGAACCCACGCTGAAGCCGGTCACGACCACGGTCGTGTCCGGCGACATGGCGATTGCCGACGCTCGGTTCTGACTGCCGGTTCCGCTGTAATGGTGAACCCAAACTTCGGTTTGACCGAACGCCAGGCCGGCGGCAAGCACCAAACCGAAGAGGACGTGACTACTCACTGACTTTCTTCGTGACTTCAAAGCAGACCTCCTGACACGGGTATGCAAGCTAACAATCGGGTAGTTCCAAGCCCAGGGTGGTGACCCGCTCACCCGAGCTTGGGTGTCGGTATCGTATGGAGCCGGAATTGACGACCTGTCCGGCCACAAAACCCGCTGTGTGTGGTGTGGCGCAGTTGTACCCACGGCCACAACTGATTATACGACACAGGAGCCCATAGTCAACCCAACATCTGTTAGACCCGTGAGTTGCGACGACACTGCGGGACCAATCCTGCCCGACTTTACAGACGCGCCGCGCGGCCATAAACTCCTGCCTGTGAAACCGCGCCCGCGATCCGGCAAAGGGACTTCGCCGCGAGTCTGGCTTCTGCTCTTGGTCCTTGCGCTCGGCCTCGGCCTGCGGATCGCCAACCTCATCGACGTCTCGAACTCGCCGTTCTTCAACCGGCCCGTGATTGACGGCCAGGCGTATGACACGTGGGCCATGGCCATTGTCGCGGGCAAGGCCCCAGCCCAACCATTCTACCAGGACCCGCTCTACCCCCATTTCCTTGCTCTCGTTTATTCAATCCTAGGCCACAGTTTCTGGGCCGTCTACCTCTTCCAGCTCACGCTCGCGCTCGTCTTCCTGCTTCTCGTCTACGACACCGCCCGGCGTCTTTTCGATTGGCGAGCCGGAATCATGGCCGCCGCCATAGCCGCGTTGTACAAGCCCTTCATCTTCTACGAAAGCCAGATTGAGAAGACCGCGCTCGCCGTCTTCCTCACTGCCCTTTTCCTTTGGCTGTTCGTCCGCTCCCTGGAACCGCATCCCCCTTCCCCAACCCCTCGCCGCTCACTCCTCATCCCTATTCTGTGGCCGCTGGCGGCCGGCGCCGCTATGGGACTCGCCGCCCTCACCCGCGCCAACACGCTCTTGTTCGCGCCGCTACTGCCGCTGGCACTCGCGCTCAACCCCCAGGCCGCAAGCCGCAAGCTCAGAATCGGGGCCGCAGCCGCCAGTCTCCTTGGTGTACTGCTCGTCATCACGCCGGTGTCGATCCGCAACTCGGTTCTCGCCCGCGAGTTCACGCTCACGACCGCCCAGGCCGGCCAGAACCTCTACATTGGCAACAGCCCCTACAACACCACCGGCCAGTATCAGGCACCGCCCTGGGTCAGGCCCAACCCCGACTACGAGCAACCCGACTTCGCCGAGTATGCCAACAAGGCCGCCGGCAAGACCCTCTCGTATTCCGGGGTGTCTCGTTTCTACGCGCGTGCCGCGCTGAGCTGGGCTACGAGCCATGGCCGCGACTTCGCCAAGCTCCTCTGGCGCAAGGTCGTTCTCTACTTCAACAACTCCGAGGTGCCGGACAACCAGGACATCTACTTCTTCTCCC
>CAZSUX010000050.1:0-12700 GCA_964610135.1 uncultured bacterium
ACGGCCTGCGCGCCGCGGAGGTGACCTTCGACAAGGTCGAGGTGGCCGCAGACGGACCGCGCGGCCCCGACCAGCTGTTCGTCCTCAGGGCTCATTGCGACATCCGGCAGTGTCCGGGCACCTGTACCTCGGTGCAACGGCCTGACGAACTCGGAGAACTTCTGCGGATTCGACGTTGATCAGGCAGTGGATTGGTTCAGTCATCGCCGGATTGTAGGACTAGCGGAAGGCTGTGTCAATGGGGGACGGGGCAGATGGCCGAGCGGCATTGGGTGACTGTCCCTCATCTTCCATCTGTGCGCGGGGTCGGGTAGGCCTCAGGGTGTGACCCAAGCGACGTACGTTACCGTCGGCTGGCCCACCGATGCCGAGCCTGCCACCAGGTGGCCGCCGTCACGTAGAAACCGGCCGACGTCAAAGGCGGGCTCCCGCCTGCTCCTGCTCCCGTAAGCGCCGATGATGAGCGTCCCGCCGGGCTCGACGCAGCGAGTGGCGAGCCGGCGCACATACTCACCGAGCAGTGCCTGAGGCACGCAGTGGTAGAGCGAGTAGACGTAGCGAAACCGGCGCGGTGGTCGCCAGTCCCACGCGTCGGCGACCCAGAAGTGGTTTGCGTCCCGCGGTAAACGCCGGCGGGCGAGTTCGATCAGGCGCGGACCATAGTCGAGACCGTAGGGTGTGAGGGCGATTCCTCTTGTCCGCGCCCACCGGCACAGACATTCAAGCAGGTAGCCGTTCGCGCAGCCGACGTCGAGGAAGTCGCCGTCGCTGTCCACTGCCTCGAGTATGACCTCACGCTCGCGGCGCCAGCGCTCAGGCCCGCCGCCGAACCCGGATTGCACGATTGGGTCCTCGCTGCGGAGATATGACTCTTCGAGTCGGCGCAACTCAGCCAGGAACTCATCGGGCAGACGCTCAGCCGGCATGGGCCGGATTGTAGGACTCGCGGACGGGGATGTCAATCTGCCTCGGGGTCGGCCAATCTGCAATCGACAAGCTGGAATCTGCAATGGTCTGTGGGATGACCCGAAGCTTCCCGAAATAGGGTGCCTGTCGCGAGTTGCTCTTGACGGTGACGGGGGATATGCCGGTTGGTCGGGCGGGCAGAATCCTGCTGACATACATGACGACAAACGTCACGACGAACTCACCGACGAACCTTCCGACCCACTTCTCGAAGTACTTCTCGATAGACTCGGCGACGTACTCGCCCACAAACTCAACGACAAACCTCGTGACGTACTTCCCGACAAACCTGCCGATATACCTGCCAACAAACTCAATCACCTACTCAACCACAAACCTGCCGACAAACCTCTCGAGATACCAGCTCACATACCCACCCCCGGACCACCCACCTGGGTGGAAACCGACTGGAGTATGTCCGTCTTCGCGACTTCGGCATATGTACGCATGAAGGCAGTAAGAAAGGAGCTTTGTATGGCAGTCAAATCGCTGCGGAGAGGTCTGAACCGCGAGACGCGGGCCCTGCTGGACTGCGTCCGACATAGGCGTAGGTCCTTGTCGACGTGTGAGATGCCGGCAGACCTGGTCGAGTCTGTAGCGTGACCGGCTATCGGGCGCCGTCTATCTGTAGCGGTTGTCGCGGCTTCGGATACAATTCTGCCGTGGGGGGAGCGGCCCGGAGGCCGCCTACCCCGTGGCCTTCGCCGATACAGCGCGAGACGCGCTGAAGTCTGCAATGACCGGAGCTTTGACTCGAACATCGACTCGAGCAGTGACGCAAACGAAGACGGGTTCATCTTCTGGAGCAATGTCGCGAGCATTGCGTGGTGCAGTGACGGATTGAGGTTGAGGTCTAGGTTGAGATTCAGTGCAGGATTCAGTCGGCGACGCAGTTGAAGACGCAGTTCACTACACAGTGAGCGATGCCTTGGCCGGTACTTCCTGAGGAACAATGACCGGTACTTTGAGAGACACAATCGCGGCTTCGCCGCCAGGTTGAGGTTAAGGTTGAGGTAGAGGTCGAGATCGAGACGACCGACGGGCTTGGGACACGAGCGGGCGCGAAAGCGGGGACAATCCCTCGGAGCGCGAGGACGCGCGGTACAGTCCCCGTTTTCGCGGTCATGTCCCGCGCCCCAGGACTCCTCACCCCAACCCTCTCCTCATGGAGGAGAGGGAGAACGGAGCGGAGGCGAGGACGGCGCGCGGCTTCGCCGCGAGGTTCCATTGGTTGATTGCCGGTCGGCGGCTGGGTCTGCTTGGCCGTGAGCGTGCGAGAGATTCCAGGACTCGCCGCGTTCGCTCGGAATGAGAAGATGCATGTCCGCTTTGTGTCTTAGTTTTGAGAAACCGCCCGCGTTGCTGCGGGCTAGAGGATTCTGCCCGGGGTCCAGGTCTGGCCCCCGTCGCGGGTGAAGATGAGCGTGCGTTCGTCGCCGGCGAGGATGCCGGCCCGGCCGTCGGCAAAGAAGCGGATGCTGAAGAGGTCGGCGCTGGTGCCCACGTTCAACTGCTCCCAGTTCTCGCCACCGTCCGGCGTATGGAGCAGCGTTCCTTTCGCACCGGCGACAAAGCCTTCCATCGTGTCCGACCGGAAGTCGAGGGTGTAGAGCGCGGGCGGAGTGAGGCCGAGCTGCAGCGGCCGCCAGACTTCCCCGCCATCGGGCGTGAACATGACCCCGGCTTTGGCGGTAGTGGCGAACCCGACCGAGTCGCCGTTGGGGAAGAAGACCGCGGTGATGTGAATCGAGGGCATGGCGCCCTGGATATTGCCGGTCTGGGAGAACCATATCTGGCCGCCGGTGGTGGTCTTGAGGATGGTGCCGTTGGGGCCGACCGCGTAGCCGGTGGTCTCGTCCGACGGGAAGTCCATGTCCATTATCTTCTGTTCGGTCGCGGTGACGAGCTTCACCCAGGTTCTGCCCGCGTCAGCCGTGCGCAATACCGTGCCGGAGTCGCCCGCGACAAAGCCAGTCTGAGCGGTGAGACGGAACTTGATGACGCGCAGGTCTACGCTGACGCCGGTGTCGAGCGCGTGCCAGGTGCTGCCGCTGTCCTCGGTTTTCAGTACCGTACCCGCGTCACCACAGGCGTAGCCGACTTCTCCCTGGGCCGGGAGGCAGATGGTGTAGAGGTTGCCGCGGTGCGGTAGGACGAGCTTGCGCCAGGTGGCGCCGCCGTCTTCAGAGGTGAGGGCAAAACCGTTGTCGCCGACCGCGTAGGCGAGGAGGGTGTTCTCGATGGTGAAGACGGAATTGATGCGATCAGCCATGTATCTTCTGTATATTGCCTGAACAACATGGATTGTCAAGGTATACGGGGCGCAGCCGCGAGGTGCAAGTTTTCAGGTTCCAGTGTCCAGTACCCAGTCAATGACCAAATCCCAAACCCCAATGGCCATTCAAACCCCAATCTGCACAGAGGGATCGAGTAACGGAGCGGCCGAAGTCAGAGGTCAGATGCTGGATTCTAGAAGCCAGAAGTCCGGACACTGACCACTGGACACTGGTAGCTCGCCGTCAGACGGCAAACGCGGTTTAGCTTGACAGCGGACGCGGGCAGGCTATAAGCAGTGCGTGACCAGAGCCGGCTTCCGCTCCCTTCTGGCCGTTGCCGCGGCGGCGGTCGTCATTCGACTCGCTGTTTCCGCGTCGTTCAAGGGGCACAGCTACGCTGCGGCCGGCCCGGTGAAGCCTGAGCCCGAGGCATCCTACTTGAAGCGCGGAGAGATCGGCCTGGGCGACTCGGAGCAGTATTTGCTGCTCGGGGCAAGCATCAGACAGCGGCTATCGTACTCCTGGAACCACGAGCCGAACACGTTCCGGACACCGGGCTATCCGTTGTTGCTCGCCTTGCTCGACGACAACGTGACGGCCATCATCGTTGTTCAGGCCTTGCTCGCCGGGCTCACGGTCTTGCTGGTCGGTCTGGTCGGGTCCCGGCTGTTCAACTCGCGGGTCGGGTTGCTGGGTGCGGCCCTGCTTGCGGTAGACATACCCAGCATCTTCTCGTCGGGAATGGTGATGTCCGAGGTGCTGTTCACCTTTGTGGTTGTGCTGGCGACGGCGCTGGTCTGGGGCCGGACAGGCGACGGGGGACGGGAGACCGAAGACCGGAGATCGAGGCGGATGTTGCATGCGGCTACGGCAGGACTGCTGCTAGGGTTTGCGGCTCTGGTGAGGCCGATTGCGCTGTTCGCGTTCGTGCCTTTCGGGCTTGTCCTCGTTACGCGGCGGAACTCGCGAGGGCTGGTCCTGATGCTGGTCGCGTTTTCTGCGCTGCCCGTTATCTGGATAGCGCGGAACTACTGCCACTACCGCCGGTTCAACCTCACCTCGAATGGCGGATACAATCTGCTGTACGCCAATGCAGCGGCGATGATAGGGGACGAGCAACATACAACGGGAGACCTCGGGAGGCTTGAGTTGGCGCGCGACTTCACTTCGAAACTCGCTACCGACAACCCGCTGGAGTTGGCCGACGCGATGACGCGCAAGGCGACGGGCATCATCCTGCACGATCCCCTCCGGTACGCTTGGATATGCCTGCGCGGCGTGCCCAAGGTCATCGCCGGCGTCAAGTCCGACGACCTTGTTCTGTGGACCCTTGCCGCCAAGGTGCCGGCCACGCACGGAAGCGTACTGCTGAGCCGGGACTACGGTTCGCGAGGCGTGGGTTTCGCGATCTGGCTGCTGGCCGGGTTCGAACTGCTGACCGCAATCGGCGGGTTCCTGCTGGCTTTGGTCTCACTCGGATTCAGGCGCTGGCGGACGGAGAAGCTGCTCTTGGTGTTCGCCGGGCTGTACTTCGTCGCGGCTGCCCTGCCATTCACCGACGGCCGATTCAGGGTGCCGGCGATGCCGTTCCTATACTTGGCAGCGGCAACCGTGCTGGCCGGGAGAAGAACGAGAGGAAACGGTGAGGGCACTTGACTTCGGAGGCGAATCGTCTATCCTCCACTATCGCTGAACGATGACGGGATGATTCAGAGCGTGAACTCAACAGTCGCGTGACCAACAACAAGGGGCCGATCTGCATGTCGGTGCGGGAGGCGGCCAAGGCGTTGATACGCAAGGGCAAGGTCAGCGGCGGTTTGTTGAACACGGTCGAGGTGTACTTCCGCGTATATGAACCGTGCTTCGGGCGCGCTTCGCACGTGCCGGGTCTTCCCACCGCAGTGATTGATGTCCGGAACCTGGACGGAGATTCGGTCGGGCAATTGGCCGGCTGGGTGTTGAAAAGGAGGGCCTCGGCTATAGACTGTGCTTGATGCCTCCGGACCTGACCATCGTGTTCATCAACTACAACTCAGCGCGGCTGTTGGACCGTGCGCTGTCTACACTCCGCCACGCTGAGCCCCGACTGCGGATCGAGACTCTGGTCGTCGACAATTACTCTCGCGGACGAACTGAGTTGGTCGAGGTTTGCCGTCGGCAAAGCGCGGGGCTCTTGATGCTGGGACGAAATGCTGGCTACGGGGCAGCCTTCAACCGGGGATACAGGCATGCCTCTGGCCGGTATGTGGCAGTGGCCAATCCCGATCTCGTTTTCTCGACTCCGGCGGCGACAGGGCTTGTGGCGTTCCTGGACGAGCATCCCGAGGCAGGCGCGGTTTCGCCGCAACTGCGCTACCCCGATGGCAGTCCCCAGCCATCGGCGCGACGTCTGCCGCGGCTGCGCTACGTCCTTGCCGGCCGGCGTTCGCCGCTCGCCCGTGTCTTTCCTCGGTACGCTCCGGCGCGTGATTTTCTCTATGCCGATGCTCACCTGGCGAAAGAGCCGGTTCCGGTCGAGGCGGTCATCGGGACACTGGTTGTGTTCCGGCGTTCCGCTCTGGACCAGGTGTCGGGTTTCGATGAGCGGTTCTTCATGTACGCCGAAGACATGGATATCTGTCGCCGGCTCGGCCAGGCGGGATGGGGCGTCTACCTTGATCCACGTGTGACCGTCGAGCACTTCTACGGCGGCGTCAGGCGCCGGTTCCAGCAGTTCGGCGACTACCAGCGCCTGAAAGCCCTGATGCGCTATTTCTGCCTCGGCCGAGACTGGCCGGCCCGGCTCGCCCTGCGGGTGGCGTTCGCCGCCTACCTGTCTCTTTCCGAGGCGGGCTGGCTCGTGGGCCTGAGAGAGTTCGAGTACTCCTGGCAATCCGGATCGCGTCAAACATGACCAGGCTGCAGCGGTTCGTCGCCACGGTCGTACTAGTCCTCGGCGACTCGGCGGCCGTGTTCGCGAGCTACGCGCTCGGCTACTTGGTCCGCAACTGGTTCCAGACCGGAGTTCCGTACATATTCCCGCCCGGACTGCACATCAACATGCTGACCGAGAAAGTGTTCGTGCTAGCCGTCTACCCGTTCATCTTCGCCTATGAGGGGTTATACACGAAGCGGCTGGTTGCGTGGGAGGAGACCAGGCGCTGCCTGCGCGGAGTAGTCATCGCCACCGCTGCGGTCATGATACTGCTGTTTCTGTGGCGCATCTGGATCGTCTCGCGCGTGGCTGTTCTGCTAGCACTGGCGTTCAGCATGGTCCTGACTCCGGTGATGCGCGCACTGCTGAAACGTCTCCTCGCCACAGCCGGCCTCGGTCGGCAACAACTGGTTGTTCTGGGTAGCGGTCTCGCGGCGGAGCAGTTCTCAAAGGAGTTGGCTCGCTACCGCGCCCTGGGCTATGTCATTGGTCGGCAGGTGTCTCACAGCCCGGGCACGGGAAAGGTCGAAGAGGCGCTGGCCGAGGCGAGCGCGCCGGACGCGGTCCTCGCGGTCGTGTCGGACTCGTTCACACCCGACGAAATGCGCTCAGTGTTCAAGCTGGCGGAGCGGAGATTCGCCGACCTGCTGGTGATTCCGACGGCGGCGCTGCTCCAGAGCACCGCGGCGGAGATCGAGCAGGTGGGCAGTATCCTCGTGATGAAATACCGATACAGCCTGCTCCGGCCGCTCAATACCCACACGAAATCGATGGTGGAGCTGGTTGGTACCGTGCTGCTGCTTGTTGTGTTCGCACCGCTGTTCCTAGCCCTTGCCCTGCTGGTCAAGGCGTCATCCAAGGGGCCGGTGCTCTTCCGTCAGAGGCGGATCGGCCGGGGCCGACGGCTGTTCTACTGCCTTAAGTTCAGAACCATGTATCAGGATGCGGAACAACGGCTGAATGAGATGCTCGCCAACGATGCCGCGCTGCGGGACGAGTGGCTTAACTACGCTCGCATCCCCAACGACCCAAGGGTTACACAACTGGGTAGATTCCTCCGGCGATTCAGCCTCGACGAGCTGCCCCAATTCTGGAACGTCCTCCGCGGTGAGATGGCCTTGGTCGGGCCGCGGCCCTATCTGCCAGTTGAATCCGACCGGATTGGCGAGTCGCTCGACACCATCGTGCGCGTGCGACCGGGCATGACCGGGCTCTGGCAGGTGTCCGGGCGGACCTCGCTTCCGTTCAAGGAGCGGCTTACCCTTGACGAGTACTACATCCGCAACTGGTCGCTCTGGATGGATTTCTCGATCGTCCTGCGCACGTTGCGGGCAGTGGTTGGTGCGCGCGGCGCCTCCTGACAATGGTTGACGCCTGGTTACCCTGCGCTAGTATCGTCTAGCAGCAACATGATCGCACTACTCATCGCGCTTGTCGCAGCCGTCGGGACCAGCGACTGGAGGACCTACACCAACACCAATTTCATCAGCGACATGGAGGGGACCGACTCGGTGCTCTACCTTGCCACCTATGGGGGAGTAGCTGCGCTCGATATCCTGCCCGGCCCCGCGCTGCGGCGGACTTTCACCAACAGCGATGGGCTGCCAACGAATTGCTGCCTGTGTATCGGCCAGGACGCTTCCCGTAATCTCTGGGTCGGAACCGACGGTGGCGGGCTGGCCGTGATTGAGCCGGACAGCGGTCGGGTCTCTCAGTACCGGCCGAACGACCTTGCCCTGCGGATCCGTACCCTGACGTGGGACGGAACCCGTGTGCTGTGTGGTTCGGACCAGGGTCTGTACTTGATAGAAACGCGCGGCACATGGCTCGACTTCGATGACGACAGCATAGTGCGGTTCACCACCACCCGCGTGCCGGAACTGCTGAGCGACCAGATACTCTGCGTGGGCTCGCTTGACCAGTACTGGGTCGGCACCAACCGCGGTGTCGTGGCCGTTGACCGCGACTTCCAGACCTGGACACCGTATCAACGACCGTTCGGTGACTCGGTTCGGGCGGTTGCCATGTGGCACGACAGCCTGCTGCTCGCTACTGAAAGAGGTCTGGCGATAAGAGAGAGCACAGGGTTCCGGCCGGTCGTCGAATTCGAGCAGCCGACCGAGGTATACGAGCTCGCGGTATCTGGACCGAGGATCTACCTTGCGACAAAGGCAGGTCTCTACGAGGGAGACGCGGTCGACTCGACCCGGTTCTCCGTAATCCTCAACGAGGATGCGCGGGCGCTGCACTTTGCCGACGCCCTGTGGGTCGGGTGCGGCGGGAGTGAGCTCTACGGGTCCGGCCTGCGCTACGCCTTTTCGGGGCAGTCGTGGAACTCGTACTCCAACAACTGCATTTGGTCGGCGGCGATCTCGGACTGTGCCATCGACTCGATCGGCGATATCTACCTGTGTCACGGCGGCGGGGCCGTGACTGTGGTTGATTCGACGGGTAGGGTCTCGGTGATCTGGAGCGTTCTGTCAACTCCAGTACAGGTGCGAGTTGACTCAAAGGGCCGGCTCTGGCTCGCGCACTTTGCCAGCGACGGCGGGCTGGCCGTGTACAATCCTGCTGACGGCAGTTGGCGGAAGGTCCAGTGGGGTGCATCCTCAAGCTGGAACATCATTGATGCTTTTGGCCTGGACCAGCATGATACCAAGTGGGTCTTCAACGGCGGCGCCACGGTTGTGGCGGTTGACTCTGCTTTCCAGCAGATCGTGTTTGAGGTTCCGGGCCTGGGGCCACCACCGGGCGGGCTGTACGAGTTTGCCTTCGATTCGCGCGGCCGGGTATGGCTGGGCCTGAACGTCGGGCTCGTCATGATTGACTACGCCGGGACCCTGAGTGACCGGTCAGACGATTCGAACACGATCCTCGTAGGCGGGCTGCCGTCGGCTGAAGTCAGGTCAGTTGCGGTGGACGGTCAGGACAACATTTGGGTCGCAACCTCAAACGGTGCGGCGATGTGGAATGGTTCGTCGTTCCAGGTCTTCTCTACTACTAACAGCGGCATCCTCGCGAACAACGTCTACCGCGTCCGCGTGGACGCGTCCGACCGAGTCTGGCTGCTAACTGAGTCCGGTCTGTCGATTTACGACCAGGTTGCCAGGAGTTGGTCCAGCTTCACCTCCCAGAACAGCGGCCTGATTGCCAACACGCAGGGGAGTGTCCGGTTCTACTCGGCGATGACTCTGAGCAACGAGTTCGGGCTCGGGCTGGTCGGTACGCAGCGCGGGCTTTCGGTCTACAGCTATTCAGTCGAGCCGGAGAGCACCGCCGAGCACCTGCGGGTCTATCCGAACCCGTGCGTCCTCGGGGTTCACAGCGGTGTTGTGATCGACGGGCTCCCGTATGATGCGACCAAGGTTGTGGTGCGGACTCTCGCCGGGCGGCAGGTGGCGGAGCTGCAAGTCGAGCCCGCGCGCCACCAGGCGGTTTGGCGACCACGCAACCAGGCGAGTGGTCTCTACCTGTTGGTAGTGAGTACGCCGCGCGGCGTACACGTGGAGCGTGTCGCCCTGGTCGGTCTCTAGGCCTGAGCTGTAGGCTGGCTGGTTGGGCTACGGCCGGGCTGCCCGGTGATAGGGCGCGGCCTTATGCTTCGGCTTCTCCTCGGTCGGTTCCTCCATACACGAATCGTAGTAGCGACACTGCGAGCAGCAGTCTTCGGACAGTTTGCCCTTGGCCCGGCAAAGCTCGTAGCCAGAGCAAGCACGACAACACATGGTTGGTTACCTCCTTGGTCAAGTGAAAAGGGGAAAGGGGAAATGACGAAGTCAGGACTTGGCCATTGCCACTTGTGACTTCTTTATCTTGTCCGTGAGGGGACATACTGACCTGGCTATTTGGCGTTGGCAAGCAGCAGGCAGAGTTCTCGCGTCAACTCCGCCGCCGTGGCGGCGCCGGCTGAAGGTTGCATCGTCCTCGGGCAGACTTCGACCAGGTCGCAGCCGACGACTTTGAGCCCGGCCAGCCCGGCGAGAGACAGCGCGAGGTCGCGGTACGAACAGCCGCCCGGCTCGGGTGTCTGTACGTCCGGCATGGCACCCGGGTCAAGCACGTCGATGTCCAGCGTCACGTAGACCGGACGACCGCCGATCGCGGAACGCACCTGCTCGGTGGGGGCGAGGACCTCGAACGGGAACAAGTTCGGCTCGGACATCTCCGCGGCTTGCGAGAAAGAGCGGATTCCGAGCTGGAACAATCGCTCGCGCGGGATTGCGTCCAAAACGCGCGCCATTGCGGTGGCATGGCAGACCCGCTCGCCGAGGAAATCCGGGCGCAGATCAGAGTGGGCATCGTACTGGACCACACAGAGGTCAGGGAAGCTTCTTGCCAGTTCCGTCACGATGGTTGGGGTGATGGTGTGTTCACCGCCGATGGCAAGCTGCCTTGCACCGCGGGCGAGATTCCGGCCGGTCGTGGCAGCGACAAGCTCCAGCGGAGAAGCCGTGGTCGCAAACGTGAACTCGAGATTGCCGGCATCGTGGATGTTGATTTCGGATACGTCACGCTTCTGGTAGGGGCTGAACGACTCGATATTGTCCGCAGCCATGCGGATGATGTCCGGGCCGAACCGGGCGCCGGGAACGAAAGAACTTGTCCGGTCAAGCGGCATTCCGACGATGACAATACCGGCGTCGGAGGCGCCTGCCGTCGCGTAGTAGAACGCCATGCGCTCAAACCAGCTTACCAGCCTCCGCCTCAAAGTCAAGTGGGTGGAGACGGCTGGCTGCTTCTACCGGGGTCGGTTCGAGTTCCGGGGAGTTGCGCGGCGTATGGGTGGTCATCATCTGCCCGGGGTTTCAGTCGGAAGTCAGTAGCCTAGTACCGAGCCATCAGGGGGGCGCGTACGCCTGAGCGTGTAGATGCGTCTGATGCCGGCGGGAAGCCAGGACTTCACCGGGTACGTCTCGAGTACGTCGTATCCAGGTATGACATCGAATGCAACCACGTACTCATCGTCCTTGACCCACCATGGGCTCATGTTTGGCCTGCGTACGTAGTCCTCCGAATACGTGTACAGGCCATTGAACTCAAAGCCACCGTCGATTCGCGCCGGGGTGACAGCGAGGTCCGATGTCAACTGACCAATGGCCTGCCAGCGCGTTCGGTTCCACGCCAGGTAGTCATGGACCGCGCTCACTGAGAACGCGCCGTACAACAACAGAGCCGATAGCGCCGCGGCGACTGCCGCCCGGGCAGGCGGGGTCCTGTGCAACTCGACCATGGCGGGGATGGCCAGCAACGGCAGGTAGACCAGCATGTAACGGTCGAACTGTTGCACCAATAGGAGTGACGCAAAGTACAACCCGGCAAGCGATAAGCAGACTGAGCAAACGTACGTCGAGCGAAAGTTCCGAAGGACTCGTGCCAGCATCTCGATGAGCAGGGCCCCTCCGAGGATGGTCAGGAGGCCGAGCACGGCTGTTGACGCTTTGGAGCCGGTGAACGCGGAGAAGTTGTCGCTATGCGCCAGCGTGAATGGTCCGACCCCACGGTCCGACAGGATGTTGCCGGCAAACCCGACATGGAGCAACTGCGCCAGGGCCAGCAGCGCGGTCGATGCTGCCAGGAGTACCACCAGTCGCCGTTTCCGGGCGATGTCCAGGAAGAGCAGACCGATCGGCAGCGTGAACAGCCCCAGATAGGTGAAGGTGGTGAGAAGGGACCCGGCGGCCCGACGGGCGAGTGCCGGGAGTCCGGACCCGAGCACGGCCATGACCTGTCGCGTCTGGGCGTGGTAGCCGGTCGGGAGCCGGCCGGTCGCGGACAGCCAGCGGGTGTAGACGACGTACGCTGCGACAGTCAGCAGGAAGAACCCTGCCGTGAGCAGGACTCGCCGTGTGCCGGCGCGGCCACGGGAGAGACAGCCAATGCCGAAGGCAACCGGTATCAGCATTCCGGTTTGCCTCAGCAGCGCGGCCAGCACCGCCAGGCAGACTCCCAGAGTCAGCAGAACGTTGTTCTCGCGTTCGGTTCCTTGGACCAGCAACAGGATTGAACCCAACATGAAGGCGATGAACGGGACGTCGGTCATGAATGTGTGAGAGAGGTTAAGGTACACGGGATTGAATAGCAGCAGCAGCGGGGCGAGCAGCGTGGGAAAGAGCTGTTCGCCCTTCCTGCGGACGAGCAGCAATAGCAGAAGGAGCGCGGCCAGTGAGAGGAACAGAGTCGAGAACCGCAAGGCCGTGAACGAGAAGCCGGCGGGAAGCGAGAAGAGCGCACCCCAGAGCACCTGGGTCAGCAGGGGCATCGACGTCCAGTTGGTGAGCAGGTATTCGTGGTTCTGGATGAGGTTCCGGACCGCCTGGCCGTATGACCAGTCGTCGTTGAGCGGGAAGTCGCCCAGCGGATTCGTGAGCGCCAGCATGGACAGGAACAGGAGAACCAGGATAAGAACCGACGTGCGGCCGCAAGACACTGCGGCTATGTTACGTGCCTGCCCCCGAGAGTCAAATGTCCCACCCGGACCCGTATCAATCTGCAATCGTCAACATAGAATCTGCAATGGTCTGTGGGATGTCCCGAAGCTTCCCGA
>CAZSUX010000051.1:0-10532 GCA_964610135.1 uncultured bacterium
AGCCGCTCGTTGCTCAGGCTGAACACGAGATAGCGGAGGAATTCAAGGCTGGTCGGGTCAAACAACTCGAAGTCGTCAACCAGCAGCACGAGGCTGTGTCCCACCCGTTGCGACGAACTCAACTCTTTCAACCGCTGCGTCACGGTTTCGAACAACCGGTACTTGGTTTCCTCTGAAATCGCGACCGGGCCCTTCCCTTCCTCACTTTGCTCCGTGGCCCCTCGCCCCTCGCCCCCCGCCGCGTAGACCTTCAGGTAGCCGAGGGCGGTCTCAATCAGCGACTGCGGCCGGGCTCCGAGCGAGACCGGCTCGAATGTAAGGATCGTCGCGCCCTCGAGCTGAGCCATAAACTTGTACTCGGAGAGCAACCGGGTCTTGCCGACCCCGCGCTCGCCGGAAATGCAGACCGCGCCCGCCCGACCCTGGCTGGCATTGTCCAGAATCTCCTTCAGCTTGGCCAGCTCGCCGGTGCGGCCCACGAAACCCGGTGCCATCAGGTACTTCCGGGGTCCCTGAACCGCTGCCGCCGCTTCCCCCGGCCCGGACAGCTCCCCAATCACCGCTGCCGCCGAGCGCGGCCTCCGCTCCGGCTCCCTCCGAACCAGCGACATGACCACGGCCTCGAACGCCTCGGGGATCTTATCGTCGAACTTCCGGGGCGCTTCGAATTCGGAGTAGTACTGCATCCTGAGCCAGGTACGAAGGTCCTTCTCTTCACCCGGACCACGGCCGGTAATCACCTCGTAGAGCACGAGGCCGAGCGAGTACAGGTCGGCGCGCGCATCCACGTCGACGCCCTTGAACACCTCCGGCGCAACGTAGCCGAGGGTCCCGCGGGGCACCGCCACATCCGACAGCGCCACACGCTCCGCAAAGCCGAAATCGAGCAGCTTGGCCCGGGGCGCTCCGTTTCCCTCACCCACCAATATGTTCTGCGGCTTCAGGTCGCAGTGAATCAAACCCTGGGCGTGGATGCTGTCCAGCGCCTGCAGCAACTGGACCGTGACTCCGGGCAGCGTCTCGCTGAAGCCCTTCGCAAAGAAGAGGTTGATGGGCAAGCCGTCGAAGAACTCCATGGTGAAGTACGGCCTGTGTTTCGGCGTCGACCCGTAGTCGAAAGCGGTGATAATGCCCGGGTGCGTGAAGCGAGAGAGGTAGTAAAACTCGCGACTCAGCCCCAGCTCGGCCTCTTTGGGTGCCTCCTCTCGCACGATCTTGAGCGCGAGGACGCGGTCGTCGACAGCATCCTTAACCTTATACGTTTCAGCTACTTCCCCGCCCCCGAGCAAGGAAAGTACCTGATAGCGGTCAGAAATAAGTTGTGTCGGTTGGAAAGAACCCGGTGACGCTTGCACGACCCAATTATAGACTTATCGCGCGACATGTCAACGGCGGTGCGACAACGGGGTCGTATGTGCGACAATCGCTTATCTAGTTGTGCAAGGACAAGTTAGCTGGATGTCGCACTTCCGAGTTGACTCCGGCCTCGTTCGGGCTACACTTCTGCGGATGAACTCCCGCATCCTGCGAGAACTCGGACAGGGCATCTACATCGTCCTCGGCTCCGCGGTCATGGCTCTCGCCTACAACCTGTTCCTGATACCCCATCACATAGTGCCGGGCGGTGCCGGCGGTGTGGCAATGGTCCTCAACTACTTCTTTGCCACGCCGGTCGGGCTCACGATCCTCGTCATCAATATCCCGCTGTTCGTGCTCGGCATCAAGACGCTTGGCCGCACCTACGGCGTCAAGTCCATACTCGGCATCGCGGTCTCGTCCCTGCTGATTGACGGCTTCACCTATATTCTCCACATCGGCTCGGCAACCGACAACAAGATACTTGCCTGCATCTTCGGTGGCATCATGCTGGGAGCCGGGCTCGGGCTCGTCTTCAGAGGCGGCGGATCAACCGGCGGCTCGGACATCGTGGGCCAGGTGCTCAACCGCTACACGAACTTCTCGACCGGAACCAGCATACTGGTTGTGGACTTCGTCGTCATAACGGCCGCCGGGCTCTGCTTCGGG
Source organism: uncultured bacterium (assembly GCA_964610135.1). Lineage (GTDB taxonomy): Bacteria > Hydrothermota > Tepidihabitantia > Tepidihabitantales > Tepidihabitantaceae > UBA2258. The sequence goes on from CAZSUX010000051.1 coordinate 2,026, forward strand.
CAGTTCGAACTCGCGCTCTACGGCTATCTGAACCTGTACCTGCAAACCCGGGCAATCGACCTCGTGCTGGAAGGCCTGAGCTACACGAGAGCCCTGTTCATCATCTCGGATTCCGCTGACACCATTGCCCGGGCGATTACGACCAAGATGAACCGCGGCGCCACGGTGCTGAACGCGACCGGTGCGTACAGCCAGGAAAAGAAGAACATGGTCTTCTCGGTGATGGCCAAGCGCGAAGTCCCGCAGGCCCGCGAGATAGTACGTGAAACAGACCCCCGCGCATTCGTCATCATCACCGACGTCTACGAGGTCCTCGGCGAAGGGTTCAAACCCCGGACGTAGCCCATGCGAGTCGGGTTGTGCCAATTCGCTCCAGAGCACGGCAATGTCAAGGCGAACCTCGACCACATCGCCCACGCGCTGTCTCGCGTGGAAGCCGACCTGATAGTCCTGCCGGAGCTCTGCACAACCGGATACCTCTTCGCGTCACGTTCCGAGATTACCGCGCTCTCCGAACCGGTACCCGGCGGGCCAACCTGCGAGGCCATGGCCGCCCTCAGCCGGGAAAGCAAAGCGGTCATTGTCTGGGGTATGCCGCAGTCAGCCGACGAGAGTATCTTCAACTCCGCGGTGATGGTTACACCCCAAGGTGAGTTTAACGTCTACCGAAAGGCTCACCTCTTCGTGGACGAGAAAGACCTGTTCGACCGGGGCGACTCGCCCTTCCCGGTCTTCGACGTCTCCTTCCCCTCTCCCCCCGGGAGAGGGAAGGGTGAGGGCGCGAAGCTCGGCATGCTGGTCTGTTTCGACCACTTCTTTCCCGAGGCCGCCCGCTCCCTGGCTCTGCGCGGCGCTCAGATCATCTGCCACCCATCCAACCTTGTCCTTGAGTATGCCCACACGAACTCGGTTACGCGAGCCGTCGAGAATCGCGTCTTCTGGGTGCTGGCCAACCGCACCGGGTCGGAGACTCTCGGCGAAAAGACTCTGACCTTCAACGGCCGCAGTCAGATAGTCGCGCCGGACGGCAGACTCCTTGCCGGCGCCGGTCCGGAATCCGACGAACTGCTCGTGGTCGACATCGACCCGGCCGAGGCGCTGGACAAGAAGGTCACGCCCCGCAACGACCTCTTCCTCGACCGCCGCACCGACCTCTACCTGACCTGAGTACCCAGGCCCGGGTCCAGCCAATCCGCAGAGTGCGCGGATGACGCAGATTCCCGACGCGAACCACGGATGGATACGGATCAACACTGATGTTCGTGCCCAAGCCTCAACCTTGACCTCCGCCTTTGCCTCAACCTCCGCTGTTCCTACAGGGTGAAGCCGACCTTAACCCTAGCCTCGACCTCTCCCTTTGATTCAGTCCGTCATTGTACCTCACATTGTTCGTCACAAAGTACCGGCAAACGTATCGTCAACTGCGTCTCGAACTGCATCGTCAACTGCGTCGTCAACTGAATCCTGCACTGAATCTCAAACTGCATGGGCCATTGTACGCGGCATTCTACGACGAAATGCTCGCAGCATTGTACCAGAAAAAGCACCGGTCATTGTTCGTGTCATCGTTCGGCGCGTTGTACCGGAAAAAGAACCGGTCATTCGATGGTCCAATCTATCCTCAACTGCATCGGCAACTGCAGCTCCCCAGGCGGTCTCCCCACCGTGGGGTGGGCGGCAGCACTGTTTCTACAGGGGCGAAGCCAATTGTGGTCGACAGACGGCTTGCCACTACATGTAGATGACCGCAGCTCTTTGGACTGCGGCAGCAAGGCTGCCGCTTTTCCTTGGGGGCTTAAGCAGATGCCGGGCAGACTGCCTGCCGGGCTGCGAGTAGGACTGCATCCCAGACAGCAGGACGGACGGCAGACAGAACTCCCTGCTGGGCAGTAAGACAGACTGCGGACCACGCAGCTTCACCGGCTGCGTGTCGAGGTGTCTCCAAGACTGCCGGCCATACTCAAGACCAGACTGCTGAGGAAACAGCAGATGATGCAGCCGGTGATGCAACAAGGCAGACTGCAGAAGAGACTGCGGACGAGACTCCCGCCCGTTCTGCCTGCCGGACTGCGAACCCCGCTGTAGACAGGGGAGCTTGTACTACTGCCTGCCAGGCTGTGAGGCCAGCTTCGTGCCAGGTTGCGTACCGGATTGTAGAGGGGATTACCGCCTGCAGAAAGTGGAAGTAGACCTAATCCTTTTCATATCAGGCACTTGCGCCCGAGCGCGGACCGGCAGTCGGTCTATTTTAAAGTAGACCTGAGCTGTTCCTTCGTCCGCAACCGTTGGTCTCTGGTCTTGCTCTCGGTATCTCTACCTCGACCCTAACCTCAGCCTCAACCTTGCCTACCTCGTCACCACGACCTTGCGGATGGCTTGTGCTTGAGCTTGCGCTTGGGCATGGCACACGAAGTAGATGCCGGGCTTCGGACTCTTCACCCTCCGCCCCAGCGCGTCGAAGACGACAGCGCCCAGAGGCAGACTGCGGATCATGGTCGCGGTCGGCCTGCGGCGCTGAGCCTGCGGCCCGGTGCTCTCTTCTATGCCGCTCTCGTAGTACTGGAATATCTGCAAACCGTCGAAGCTGTTCGCCACATAGATGTAGTCTCCGGCCACGTCCACGCCGGTAACGCTGGTGGTCAAGCTGTAGTATCCCACCTCTACCGGATGCGCCGGGTCGGCAACTGACATGACACGCAGACCGCCGACTTCCGTACCGACGTAGGCCTTGTCCCCATCCACATCCACGGCATTGGCAAGACCGGGCCCGCTGCGGCCCACCTCGCTTGGGTGAGTCGGGTCGCTGACCGAGATGACTCTGAACCCACCGGCGCCACAAGCGGTATAGACGTGGTTCCCTGCAACGGCGACGCCCTTGGCTCCGCCGGCCGTGCTGCAGTGCCCGACCTCGACCGGGTGAGCCGGGTCAGCTACTGAGATGACTACCAAGCCGGAATCGTTGTCCCCCGCGTAGGCATAATCCCCAACCACAGCCACGCAAAGGCAGAAGCTCGGCGTGCTGCAGTGCCCGACCTCAACCGGATTCGCCGGGTCGGAGACCGAGATGACCCGCAGGCCGGAATCGTAGTCAGCGACATAGACATAGCCTCCTTCTGCGAACAGCCCGGCTGGCTCGCTGGTCATCGTGATGCTGCCGACTTCGACCGGATGCAGCGGGTCGAAGATCGACACGACCTTCAGCCCGTACCCGTTTACACCTACGTAGGCGTGGTCCCCGTTTGCGGCAACAGTCGACGCTAGGCCCAAATCTAGATGGCCAACATCAGATGGATGCTCAGGGTCGGCCACGGAGATAACCCTGAGCCCTGCCATGTAGCCCGCGATGTAGGCGTAGTCCCCGGCCACAGCCACGCCACGCGCCGTAGAAGGTGTGCCGCAGTGACCGACCCGCCTGACGTTGAGTGAATCAGCCCGCGCAAACCCGACCGGCAGCAGACTGAGGCAACATACAGCTATCAACGCTCTCATCTTCTCCTCCTACCTCGCAACGATGACCCTGGCCACGGCTAGAGCTTGGGATTGAGCCTCGTGTATGAAATACACACCCGGCGCCAAGTCGCTCACATCATTCGCGCCGCCGTGCAGTTCCATCACCCTTCTGCCACTGACGTCCAGCAACTCCGCCCTGTATGCTGCATTCTGTCTGCTATCTACAGCCAGGTTCAGGACTCCGTGCACGACCGTCGGACCGACGCTCGGCGTTCGCACTTCGACACTCGGCATTTCCTCCACCCCTCCGCCATAGAACTGGAGTATCGCAAACGAGTAGGAGTTGCAGAGACAGACATAGTTCCCGCTCAAGGCCACGCAGCTGCGCCCCAGGTAGTGGTACCCGACCACAACCGGATTCGCAGGGTCGGCGACGGAAATCACCCGGAGACCGTCGGCATTGGGGCCAATCCCGGGCACGACATAGACATAGCCGCCACTCACTGTTAGGCGTACGGCGGAGTTGTTCGAATCGACCAGGCACCCGACCTCGACCGGATTCGCCGGGTCTGTGACCGAAACCACCCGCAACCCGGCTCTGCCAGCGGCAACGTAGGCGTAGTTGTCTTGAACAGCCACGCCCGCACATGACTTGATATAGCGCCCGACCCAGGTGGGCTGCGTCGGGTCGGAAATCGAGACAACCCACAGACCTTCGCTGTTCGCGACGTATGCATAATCCCCGGCAACGGCCACCCCGAAAGCCCCGTACCGGGTCTCGTAGCGCCCAACCTCTGATGGATGCGCCGGGTCGGTAACGGAAACCACACTAAGGCCGCTGTCATGCGCGACGAAGGCATGGTCCCCAACCACGACCACTTCCCGAGCATAGGCGGGCGTCGCGCATCGCCCGACTCTGGAAGGATGCGCCGGGTCGGTTACCGATATGACGAGCAGCCCGGAGTCTCCGTCCGTGACATAGGCGAGGTCGCCCACGACTGCCACGCCATCAGCGTGCTCCCCCGGCGTGTCGTAGTGTCCGACCTCTGTCGGATGCGCGGGATCGGCTACTGAGATGACGCGTAGCCCGCCACCATTGTCCGCGACGTAGGCATAGCTTCCTTGAGCGGCCACTCCAAACGACATGTAGTCCGGCAGGCTGTCCCAGCGACCGATGAGCCGGACGTTCAGCGAATCCGCGGCCGGCGCAACGCCGGCCAGAAGCAGACTCAAACAGAGTATTGCAGCTGACGTTCTCATTGATACCTCCGACGGGCTAGCTCAAACCCGGGCGTGTGCAGCAGGGATGCGAGAGCTATCATCGCTTCCCTAGGCAACATGATAGACCGGAGTTCCTGGAATGTCCACCATGCACGCCCAAGTGTAACGTGGCTGCCCCGGGCAGCAACCCTGTACAGCGCACGGCCCAGACCGCTACGAGCTGAATCGTCACTCCTCATACCAGACCTTGATGTATGGCGCGTTGGCTCCGTATCCGGAGACGCCGGCGTATGTGCCGTTGGCAGAACCAGGGTAGACCCAACCAGTAACAAGACTACCTTCTCTGCACGCGAGTACGGCCATGCAGCCCGCGGGAGTGAGTGGGACCTTGTACCAAGTGTTGTCGCTCCCGTGGTACGTATCGACCGCGATGGTGTCGGTGCTGTTTGAGATGAGACAGAACAGGCTTTCGGCGTCGAACAAGGGCCAGCCTTCAATCGCCGACAGCCACTTGACCACCAGGTTGGCGGACCCGTTGTGCGCGCTCTGATAGTAGTAGAGCGTGCAAGCGAGTACCATGCCGTTGGAGGGTTCGAAGTCGGGCACGTAGAAATGGCAGAAGCCGTTCTGGCGTGGGTAGGCCCGGTTCGGCTGCAAAGCGGAGTAGTAGTAGTAGCCCCGTGTAATCGTGCCACAGGTCAGAGAGTAGCTGTCCCAGATCTTCAGCTCGCCCTGATACCAATCGACGTGGCCAGTCAAGAACGTATCGCTCCCGACATAGCAGGACTCAACGGCCACCGTTGCCGCATGGACGTCGGTGCTTGGTAGGCCGACCGGCTCTTTGCAGCCGCTCAGCACGGTGATTGCCAGCGCCAGCAGCACCGGCAGTAGTCTGTTGGACATATGTCCTCCTTGTTTCGGACGGGTTAGGTCATTGACTGACAACCGACCGCGCGGAGGGTCGCAGCGTCTCGGTGCTGCGTCATCGCGCAGGAATCGCGTGTATCTTCTCACTTGCGTCAGAGCCGTATGGAGGTCGCATCCACGCACTCAGCGCTCAATCCGGGAAGACCCCAGAAAGTGTGTATGCCGGAGGGATTCTTGTCCCACATGATGACTTTGCAGTGCCGGACTCCGTGCTTCGCGACCAGCTTCCTGGCTGCTTCGTATCGGCTCACCGGAACGGCAAGGTGCCACGATGGATATGCTTCGCCGTATCTCACCCACTGCGACCTGGCCTCCTCATCGTTGACCGAATCCTCTGTCTCGACCTCGGTGACCCATGCGCTGTCACGGCCGGGAGTGTCTGCCGCGATGACATCGACAAAGAGGCCTCCCGCTTCCATGTTTTTCTCTCCGTCGGGGTTGAGCCACACCTGCTTGCCCCGTTCGCGATACATGTGACCGGCAGCTCGGACGGCATCATCATGAGCAGACTGCGTCGCAGCCGTCCTCAGAGTCAATGCTGCCCCCCCCGCTTGGCGCGGCATCAGGTTGAGACCGCGCGAATGGCAGGGGTGCGGCGTTCCCGCCGCACCCCTCTGTTCGTCTGCTCGTACGTTGCTCGTACCGGATGTCGCCCACCTGGGTCCATGCCGGCTCTGCCCGCACAGACTCATGACTTCTTGTTTGGCATCAGCATGGACCATCCGAGAAGCACCCCAAGCACTTCCCGTGCCACCAAGGGTCAGATGTCATAACGCCTGATACATCAGCATGATAGCCAAGAGCGCTCTTCCACACTCAGGAGAACATGTGCCATATTGTGGCACACAATGGAGGCACCGATTCAGCGAACCGGCTCTAGCAGAGTGACTTACAGAGTCCCATTTTGTGGCACCGTTTTCCCACTTTCTGGCACACAGCAGCTAACTCTTGTACCCACATGGCCTTGCGCTGCGGTGCCTCCGCCCGTCGAGGCACTAGGGGGCTGCAAGCGGGCTTGCGTCAGCGGGAGATGTGGTGCTTGCGCAGGAGCCGGTAGAAGTTGGTGCGGCTGCATCCTGTGAGCTTCGCCGCCCTGGTGGCATTGCCGTTGGCGCGGTCGAGTGCCTCAATGAGTGCCACCCGCTCTGCTTCGTCGGCGGCCCGGCGCCGTTCGCCGCGCACAGTCACGGTCGGGCGGGATGCCGAGGCAGGACCGAAGGACTGACGGAGTTCGCGCGGGAGGTCGGCGAGCTCTATCGTCTCGCCGCAGGCAAGAATCACCGCCCGCTCGACCACATGTTTGAGCTGGCGGACGTTGCCGGGCCAGGGCGCCTCGGCGAATAGAGCCATGACCTCTTTGCTCGCCCGACGCGCGGGGCGGCCGTACTTCTGCGCCGCGCCGGCAATGAGGTAGTCGGCAAGCGCAGGCAAGTCCTCGCGACGTTGACGCAGCGGCGGGATGGTGTGCATGACCGTGTTGAGACGGTAGAGCAGGTCGGAGCGGAACTGCCCACTGAGCGCACGCGCCTCAAGGTCCATGTTCGTGGCGGCGACCACCCGAGCGTCGACCAGCGTCGACGTGGCTCCGCCGACTCGCGTGACCGTCTTGTCCTCGATGACCCGTAGCAGCTTCGCCTGCAAAGACGGACTCATGTCCCCGATTTCATCAAGGAAGACAGTGCCGGTATGTGCCAACTCGAACTTGCCCGGCCGGGCCACGACCCCGGTGGCTGCACCTGCCTCGACGCCGAAGAACTCGGCCTCCAGCAGGCTCTCGGGTACCGCCGCGCAGTTGACCGTGATGAACGGGTGGTCGGCCCGCGGCCCGGATTCGTGTATTGCCCGGGCGACAAGCTCCTTTCCCGTGCCGCTTTCACCGCGTATCAGCACCGGCACATCGGTCGCCGCGAAGCGTGCGACGTCGGCCAGCAATTCCAGGACATCGCGGTTGCGGCCGATCACGCCACGGAAACGCAGACCGGGAATCCCCATGGCGTGGACGGAATCGCTCACCAGTTCCCTGAGCTTCGCGAGGTGCGGCGCAAGCGCGCGTGACACCAGGCCCAGCCGGTCGCGGTCGATTCGGACGGGAAGCGGAACCTCGCGCCTCAGCCACACGACTCCCAGCAAGCGCCGGTCCAGTCTGACCGGCAGAAACAGCTCCCGGTCGGTCTGCGACAGCACCGCGTCATGTACGGGCAGTCCGGACAGGTCCGGTTGACCCCTGACCGCAACCGGCCTGCCGCGGACCAGAATGGCGCCCCGCTCGTACCGGAGGTTGTCGCAGAGGAGGCCGAGCGCGCGTTCGACGAAACGAACCGGGGCGAGGTCGAGCGAAGCAAGGCCATCAAGTCTCTGTGCAAGGGCTGCACTGCGGTCGACGCGAATCTCCAGCCGATACAAGAGCCGGCCACCCTCTTCGGCTTCGGCCACGACAGCGAGGCGGCGGAAGGTATGGACGGCGGCCTGCAACAGGGGAAGGGCCTCCTCCGACCGGTCGAGTTCAACGAGCAGGCGCCCGCGATGCAGCCGGGCAAGCGCGAGGTCGAAGGTGTCACCCAGCGGCTCCAGCGTTGCCACAGACCGGGCAGAGAGGTCGAGGGCCGAGTTCTGGTCAGAACGAGCCGCAGCAAGCTGCGCCTGGACCCGAAGTACATGCCCCTGTTCCTTCCGCAGACCCAGGTCTGCCGCGTGACGCGCAGCCTGTGCCAAGAGTGCGCCGGCCGCGTCGAGCCGGCCTTGCGCCAGCGCCACCTCTGCCCGACGGCGGAGGACGGTCCCGAGCACGTACCGATCTCCGGCAGCTTCGCTCATTCGTGCGGCTTCTCCCAGAGTCACTTCGGCCTGCGCCAGATCTCCGCTCCGGCAGAATGTCCAACCCAGGTTCGACAGCGCCTCCCTGAACAGCC